>JAQGJX010000097.1 GCA_028290405.1 Hyphomicrobiales bacterium | reverse complement strand
CGCGCCTGCGCGGGCGCGCGCGCGGCCCGACGGGCTCTCCACGCGCGGCATCGGCAACACGCTGCGGGCGCGCTGGCTCGCGGGGCGCGGCAAGGGCGTGCGCGCGTCCAGGGTCGTCTCGCGCGTTCCCGAGCGGCCGGTGGCGATGCTGCGGGCGCCGTCCATCGCGGTGGGCATGGGGGAGGCGGCGCGGCCGCAGGCGGCGGAAATCAAGCTCCAGCCGGTGCGGCTGGCGTCCCTGGGCTTTCCGGACGCGCCCGTGACGGACTCGCCGCTGCTGCGCGGCCCGCCGCCCGCGCCGCGCGTCTCCTGCGCGGGGGACGCGGCGCGCATCCGCAACTACGCCGCCAAGGTCGCCGAAGGCGTGGCGGGCGGACCCAGCGAGGACCTCAAGCTGTTCGACGCGCAGGGCATGCCGACGGACGCGCTGCGTCGCGTGATGGCCAATATGGCGAGCGTGGAGATCGGCCCCATGAAGGCCTCGCCGGAACTGATCTCGTTCGCCATCGCCAAGCAGGTCGAGGGGCTGCGGGCGAAGGCGGAAACCGTTTCCGCCGCCGCCGCGACAAGGCAGGCCGTCGATTAGGCGCCCGTCAGCCGACGACCGGCGTGCGCTCGATGCGGGCGAAATTGCCCAGAAGATCGGGCAGCAGCCGCTCGGAGAAGCCCGCCACGAAGCACCACAGGAGGGTCTTGGCGAAATCGGCCGCCGAGCTCGGACCGAAGTGTTTGACGAGCGATTGAAACGCCACGCACCCCGCGCCGTCGGCCCCGCAGCCGAATTCCGGGAACACGGCGCCCCGCATGACGCCGCCGGCGAACAACAGGTAGGCCGCCAGCGCCGCCACGGCGCCGATGATCATGGGGGCGAGCGCGTAGACGAGCTTGTGCAGGCGCCCAAGCGTCCGGCGCTCGGGGCTGACGGCGATCGCGAAGGCGCGGTAGTCGTAGAGCCGCAGCAGCGCGCTCACGAACGCCCCGAGAGCGCCCGCGCCCGAGACCAGCACGAAGATCGAGGGCTCGAAGACGCCGCTCGACCACCCGGCGGCCGCGACCGCGAGGCCGTGCAGGCCGGCCGCCGCCAGCGCGGCGAACATCAGGAAGTGCAGGGTGTCGTGATACGCGTGCAGGACGCTGGGCGGCGCGGGTTCGGGCGCCACGAGGGCCTGGGCGGCCGGCTCAGCGGGTATGTGCGCGGGGACCTCGACGGGCGCCGGGAGCCCTTCAGGAGAGGGAGGGAATTCCTGCGCCTGGGGCAGCCGAGGCGCCGGGGCGGCCGGCAGGCCGGAGTGCGCGCGACGGCGCAGGGAGGCGTCCTCCGGCGCCAGCCGTTCGAAAGCCTGCTGCTCGCGGCGGGCCTCGTCGGCCAGGTTTTGCGCGGCCTTTTCCAGATTTTCGACGATGGTGGACATGAACAACGCCTCGGTACGCCTCAAAACGAAGAGAAGATTAGCGTTCTTGCTTCAGCTTGACAACGCGGCCGTGCAAATCGTGGTTACGCGACCTATGTTGAAGGCCACGCCACCGGATTTGCCCGCTTGAGCCTCATCGCCGACCTGTATCAGGACACCCGCATCGCGGCGCGCAGCGTCGCCGATTACGTCACCGGCAACGGCCTGCGGCTGGGAGTCACGGGTTTGTCGCGCGCGGGCAAGACCGTGTTCATCACCGCGCTCGTCCATCACCTCACGCGGCTGGCCCAGGCGTCCGCCGCCGAGCCCCGGCGCAGCTTCCCGGTGTTTCGCGTCCACGCCGAAGGGCGGCTCACGGGCGCGCGGCTGGAGCCCCAGCCGGACGACGACGTGCCGCGCTTCGCCATCGAGGACCACGTGGCGGCGCTCACGGGCGGCGCGGCGGGGCCGGACGCGCGCCGCTGGCCCGAATCCACGCGGCGCATCTCCGAACTTCGCCTCACCATCGCGTTCGAGCGCTCGGCGGGGTGGCGCAAGGGGCCCTCGAGCCTGACGTTGGACATCGTGGATTATCCCGGCGAATGGCTGCTCGACCTGCCGCTGCTGGGCAAGGACTACGGGCAATGGTCGCGCGAGACGCTGGAGGCCTCGCAATCGGCAGCCCGCGCGCCGCTGGCCGCCCCATGGCGCGGCTTTCTGGCGAGCCTCGACGCGCACGCGCAGGCCAGCGAGGAGACCGCCCGCAAGGCGGCCGACCTGTTCACAGACTACCTGCGCGCCTGCCGGGCCGACAAGTACGCGCTCTCCACCCTGCCGCCCGGGCGTTTCCTGATGCCCGGCGACATGGAGGGCTCGCCCGCGCTCACCTTCGCGCCGCTGCCGATGGCGGAGGGCGAGACGGCTCCGCACGGCTCTCTCGCGGCCATGATGGCGCGGCGCTACGACGCCTATCGCAACCATGTGGTGCGGCCCTTCTTCCGCGATCATTTTGCGCGGCTCGACCGCCAGATCGTGCTGGTGGACGCGCTGTCGGCGCTGAACTCCGGGCCTGCGGCGGTGCGCGATCTTGAAACCGCGATGACCGACGTGATGACCGCCTTCCGGGCGGGCCGCTCGTCGCTTCTCTCCACCATCCTGCGCCCGCGCATCGACCGCATCCTGTTCGCCGCCACCAAGGCCGACCACCTGCACCATTCCAGCCACGACAGGCTGGAGGCCATTCTGCGCATGCTGGTGCAGCGGGCCATCGTGCGCGCGCAGGACGTGGGCGCGAAGGTGGACGTGATCGCGCTGGCGGCCGTGCGGGCGACGCGGGAAGCGGCTGTGCGCCATGGGTCCGAGACGCTGGACGCCATCGTGGGCGTGCCGCTGGCGGGCGAGACGCTGAACGGCGAAACCTTCGACGGGCATGGCGAGGTGGCGCTGTTTCCCGGCGTGCTGCCCGCCGATCCGCGCCTCGTGTTCCGCGGCGATTCCATCGCCACGCCGGAAGGCGAGGCGGACTGGCGCTTCGCGCGCTTCCGCCCGCCCATCGCAAAGCCGGGCGTGGACGGCGTTCCGGGCGCGCTGCCGCACATCAGGCTGGACCGCGCGCTGGAGTTTCTTGTGGGAGACAGGCTGCTGTGAGGCGGAGCGACATGCGCAATCGCAATCAGGCGCGCGAAGCCGTCCTGGGTTCAGGCGACGGGGCGCGCCTCCCGGCGCGCAAGAGCGTCCGCAGGCCTCGGCGCGAAGCCGCCATTTGCGCCACAATCAAAATGGAGCCGGCATGGATCCTTCGCGCGTGAGCGAACATCGCCCCGCCCGTCCGCGCGCCTTCAGGCTGGACGGCGGCAAGGCCGTCGTGGTCGACGCCGCGCGCCAGCCCGTCGTCGAAGACCAGCCGGACGCCTATGAGCGCGAGGCGCAGGCGGCGGCCGACCCGGCCGGCGAGGCGGCGATCGAGCAGGCGCAGAAGCGCGGCGTGGCGGCGCGCGCGCTGTTCACCTGGGGCGGGTTGTTCTGGTCGGCGTTGTCGAGCCTTATCGTGCTGGCGCTCACCACGTGGTTCATGGGCTTCGTGGAGGGCCTGTTCGCGCGTTCGCAGACGCTGGGCTACATCGGCCTTGGGCTTGCGGCCGCGCTCGTTCTCGCGCTGGTCGTGATGCTGGGCCGCGAAGTGCGCGGGGTGCTGCGGCAGAGGCATATCGCCACCCTGCACATGGCGCTGGCGCAGGCCCGCGAGCGTGACGACCGCGACGCCGCGCGCGCGCTGATGGGCGACCTTGCATCCCTTTATGGCGGCCGGCCCGACACCGCGCAGGCGCGGGCGCACGTCAAGGACCTCACGCGCGAGATCGTGGACGGGCGCGACCTCATCGACATCGCCGAGCGCACGCTGATGCATCCGCTGGACGCGCGCGTGTCGCGCGAGATCGCCGACGCCGCCAAGCGCGTCTCGCTCGTCACGGCGATCAGCCCGCGGGCCATCGTCGATCTTCTGTTCGTCATGGCGCAGGCCGCGCGGCTCGTGCGGCGCATCGCGGAGATTTATGGCGGACGGCCGGGGACCCTGGGGTTCCTGCGCATCGTGCGGTCGGTGGGCGCCCATCTGGCCGTCACGGGCGGCATGGCGGTGGGCGACAGCCTGGTGCAGCAGGTGCTGGGCCACGGGCTCGCGGCGCGGCTCTCAGCGCGTCTGGGGGAGGGGGTGCTGAACGGCCTTCTCACCGCCCGCGTGGGGCTGTCGGCCATGGCGGTGTGCCGGCCGATGCCCTTCGCGGTGGACGATCCGCCGGGCGTCGGCGACGTGGCGCCGTTCCTGTTCGGCTCGAAAGCCGACGAGCCTTAAGGGCGCTTGCGGGCGGGCTTGGCGGGTTGCAGCCAGTCCTTCACGACGCGCGCGAGCGCCATGATCGCGCCCGCCAGCAGCACCCACCACGCGGGCCGCACCTGATAGGAAAAGTCGAGATGCGCAGCCAGCAGGCGCGTCGCGTCCACGCCCGTCGCGAAGGCGTAATAGCCCGCCTCGATGAACGCGGTCAGCAGTCCCGCCACGGCCGCCAGCGCCGCGAGGCTGACGGGGCCGAAATCGCCCTGGCGCTTGCGCAGGTAGCGGAAGCCGGCGAACAGCGTGCACAGGCCCGCCATCAGGGCGGCTTGCGAAGCGTCCAGCCGGATCAGCATGAAGTAATGCACGAGGCTCGCGAGGGTGGCGGGGTAAACCCACCAGTGCAGGTTGTTCCAGCCCTGCGCGCCAAGGCGCCTGATGCTCGCGTCGTTGGACGTGAGGCCCAGGGCGATGAAGATGAACGTCGCCACCCAGCCCACCAGAAGATAGGTGCGCAGCACCGATTCCTTCAGCAGCGTGATCCACACGAAGTCTTCCTGCACCATCCAGAACAGCACGTGCGCCAGCGTGTAGAACAGCGACGTCAGCCCCAGCATGCGGCGCACGGAGAACACGGGGTTCCAGCGCGTCGCATGGCGCAGCGGCGTCACCGCCAGCGAGGCGACGAGGAAGCGGATGGCCCAGTCGCCGCTCTGGCGCAGCACGTCCGTCACGGGCTTGGGCGACAGCAGGCCCGCCTGCCATTGATAGGCGATCCAGAGCGCAGGCGCGCAGCAGGCGACGAAAACCGCAAGCTTGAACCACGAGGTCCGGCCGGCGCGGTCGGTGTAGGGCAGCCAGGGAGCGATGTTTGAACTCATGGGCGCACTATAGGGGACGTTGCGCCTGCGCGCCTTCACGATCAGGGGAGCGCGGCCTTTGAAACGCCGCTGTGTGTGCGCGTCATCCAGGCGGCGGCCGGGACCCACGACAGGTCTTGAGCGTGCGGCCTGCCGTGGATGGCGGCCGTCGCCGCCATGACGCTCGCGGAACCTTGCGAAGGTTCAAGCTCGCCTTTTTCTTGCCGCCACCACCGCCAGCGTCTCGTCCGAGATGCGCTGCTTGAGGGTGAAAAACTCGGCCCACGGATCGCTCTTGCGCTTCAGCGCCGCAGCCATGTCGAACGCGTCCGCGCTCTTGATGCGCGTGAGTTCGCGCCAACTCACCGGCACCGCCACGGACGCGTTGGGCCGCGCGCGCAGCGACCAGGGCAGGATCGCCGTGGCGGTGCGCTTGTTGCGCAGGTAGTCGAGAAAGATCTTGCCCGTGCGGCGCGCCTTGGTCATCACCGCCACCCAGCGGGCGGGGTTGTGGGCCGCCATGCGGCGCGCGAAGCCCTCCGCGAAGGCCTCGATTTCCGGCCATTCGCGCTCCGGGGCCAGCGGCACGACCACGTGCACGCCCTTGCCGCCGCTGACCAGGGGAAAGCTCGTCAGGCCCGCCGCCTCAAGCAGGTCTCGCACTTCGCGGGCCCCGGCCTTCACCTCGTCGAACGGCAGGCCTTCGTCCGGATCGAGGTCGAACACGATGCGGTCCGGCTTCTCGATCGCCTCGCGCCGCGCGCACCAGCCGTGGATTTCCAGCACGCCGAACTGCGCGCAGGTGACGAGGCCCTCCACGGATTCGATCGCCAGATAGTCCCGCCGTTCGCGGCTGATGGGCACTGTCGCAAGGCCGCGCGACATGCCGCGCAACGGGTGCCGCTGGAAGAAGCGCTCGCCCTCCACGCCCTCGGGCGCGCGCACGAAGCTGACCGGCCGGCCTTCAAGATGCGGCGTCATGCGCGGCGCGATCTTCACCAGGTACTCGGCGATCTGCCGCTTCGTGACGCCGACCTGCGGATACATCATCCGGTCGGGATTCGTGAGGCGCGACAGATCCGCCTGCACGGCGGGCGTTTGCGGCGCGGCGGCGGCTTTGGCGGGCGCGTGCTTGCGCGCGCGCTCCAGTTCGCTGGCGCGATCCTCGCGCACGCCCAGGAAGGCGCCCTGCCGCACCTGCCCGTCGCCCGTCCAGCCGGCCATGGCGACCTCGACGATGAGGCCCGGTTCGACCCAGCGCACGCCGCGCGGGGCGAGATCGAGCCGCTCCACGTTGTCCGGCGGGGCGGCGCGGGCGAGGGGCCGCAGCAGGGCCATCAATTCTTCCTGGCGCGGCGCGTCGAAGCCCGTGCCGACGCGGCCAGCGTAGATAAGACGGCCCTTCTCCTCGCGCGCCACCACAAGGGACGCGAAGACGCGGCCCCGGTCCGATGCGGTCCAGCCGATGATCGTGACGTCCTCGCGGCGGCGGTCCTTCACCTTCGCCCATGCGGGCGTGCGGCCGGAACGGTAGGGCGAATCCGCGCGCTTGGAGACGATGCCCTCCGCGCCGCCTTCGACGGCCTGCCGGAAGAACTCCGGCCCGCCGCCCACCACATGCTCCGCGTACGCGATGGGGCCGGAGGCGCGCGCCAGCGCCTTCTGCAGACGCGCCTTGCGCTCGGCCAGCGGCAGCTTGCGCAGGTCCTCGCCGTTCTCGAACATCAGGTCGAACACCGGAAGGCCGAAGCCCCGCCGCGAACCTTTGAGGGCCGCGACCAACGCGGGAAAGTCCGAGATGCCCTTGCGGTCGAACACCACCGCCTCGCCGTCCAGCACCGCGCTGTCGAAGGGGAGCTTTTCGGCGGCTTCGCGCAGCGGTGGAAAGCGCTCTGTCCAGTCGTGGCCTTCGCGGGTGAACAGGCGCGCTTCGCCGTGGTCGAGGACGACCTGCAGGCGATATCCGTCGTATTTCATTTCATGCAGCCACTCGTCGCCTTCAGGCGCGCTCGCGCGGATTTCGCAGAGCGCAGGCGGCACGAACTGCGGCGCGGCGCTTTTGCGCGTGCGCGAGGCGCTCGCCCTCGCGACGGTCTTCGCCGGGGCCTTGCTGGCGGCCGGCTTTTTCACCGCCGCTTTTTTGGCGGCCGTCTTGACGACCGCCTTGGCGCCCTTGCGCGGCTTGGGTTTCTCGCCGGCGGCGATCTCCTCGCGCGAGCGGCCGGTTTCGACGCTCAGCGGGAAGCGCTCGGCCAGCGTGTCGTCGTCTTCGGCGTACGCGTCGCGGTCCTTGATGAGCAGCCAGTTCTCGGTGCGCTCGCCGCCGCGCGGCTTCAGGCGCACAAGCGCCCAGTCGCCCTTCATGCGCTCGCCGTGCAGGCGCACTTTCAGCACGCCCTTCTCCAGCGCCTTGAGCGGCTCGGAGTCGAGGGGATCGAACGCGCCCTGATCCCACAATTGCACGGTTCCGCCGCCGTACTCGCCCTGCGGGATCGTGCCCTCGAAGGTCGCGTAGTCGAGAGGATGGTCTTCGGTGCGCACCGCGAGGCGCTTGGTGGCGGGCTTTGCGCTGGGGCCGCGGGTGACGGCCCAGGACTTGAGGACGCCGTCCATCTCGAGCCGGAAATCGTAATGCTCGCGGCGCGCCCAATGGTGCTGCACCACGAAACGCGCCGCCTTGCTCTTTTTGGCCGCCTTGGCGCCGGAGGGCTCGGCGGTCTTGCCGAAATCGCGCTTGGCCCTGTAGGTCGCCAGATTGTCGGTTTTGCGCTTGATGGGCATCGGCGGCGCCCCGTCAGCGGCCGGCGGCTTTTTTGCGCGCGGCGGTTTTCTTGGCCGCGTGCTTGGCGGCCTTCTTGGCCGCCGCTGGCGCGCTGCGGCGCGCCGGCGCCTTGCGGGCGGGGGGCTTGCCGGCTGGGGTCTTGCCGGCAGGAGTCTTGCCGGCGGGCGCGCCGCGGGGCGCGTCGTCGCGCGGCGAGGACCCGCTGGAGGCGACCGAGCGTTTCAGCGCCTCCATGAAGTCGATGACCTTCGGCCCCTGATCGCGGTCGCGGTCGTCGCCCACCGCCACGGACTTGCCGCTGCGCACCTTCTCGTCCACGAGATCGCGAAGGGCCTTGGCGTAATGGTTCTTGAACTTGCCGGGATCGAACGCCTGGCTGCGGCTCTCGATCAGTGATTTGGCCATGTTGACGAGATCCGCCGGGAGCTTGCCCGACCCAAGCTCGGAGAACACCTCGTCGGCCTCCTTGATCTCCTCGGCGTAGCGCATCGTCTCCAGCAACATGCCCGCGCCGCTGGGCTTCAGGGCGACGAGGTTCTCCTTGCCCCGCAGGGTCAACTGGCCAAGGCCAGCCTTGCGCTCCTCGATCAGCGCCTGCCGGATCACCCGGTAGCCTTCCTCCGCCACCTCGCCGTCCGGCAGCAGGTAATAGGGGCGGTCGAAGTACAGCGGATCGATCTCGCAGGCGTCGACGAACTGCGTCAGCTCGATGGTGTGGCGCGTCTCGAGCTTCAGGGCGTCCAGCTCCTCGTCCTCGAGCAGCACGTAATTGCCCGGCTCGACCTCGTAGCCGCGCACGATGTCGTCCTTGTCGACCTCTCCGGCGCCCGGCACCACCTTCTGGTAGCGGATGCGCTGCCGGCTCTTGCGGTCCACCTGGTGGAACGCCACCGCGCCGTCGGAACGGGTCGCGCTGACCAGCCGTACAGGGATGGTCACGAGCGAGAGGCGGAGGTGGCCTTTCCAGAAGCTGCGGACGCCGGCGGCCATGGGGGTGCTCAACTGTTCGAGGCTTCGGGGCGAAGCGATTCGGCCAACGTGCAGCCAAGCCGTTCGTTCCGCAGGCCAAATCCGAGGTCCACCCGCCGAGCCCGAGCCGCCTCTCGCGGCCCTTTGGGGCGCCGTCGCACGCGCGTCGCACGAGATCGTCAGGGTTGTCAGGGCGCTGCGGAAGGGCGCGACAGAAGAAGCGCACAGCCTTGTCTCGGGCGGACGTTGTGGAGCCCAGTGCAAATGGCTATAAGGCGGCGAAATGCGGAGGAGTAGGTCGGCACATGCAGAGCGCGCATACGATCGACAGCGACTACAAGCCGTCTGAAGACGAAGTCTTCATGAACGAGCGGCAGCGTGAGTATTTCCGGCGTAAACTGCTGGCGTGGAAGGACGAGATCCTTCGCGAAAGCCGCGAGACGCTGGTCGCGCTTCAATCCGAGAACGAAAATCATCCGGATCTGGCGGACCGCGCCTCTTCCGAAACTGACCGCGCCATTGAATTGCGCGCGCGAGACCGTCAGCGCAAGCTGATCTCGAAGATCGACGCCGCCCTGCTGCGGATCGAGGAAGGCGCCTACGGATATTGCGAGGAGACTGGCGAGCCCATCTCCCTCAAGCGGCTGGACGCCCGCCCCATCGCGACCCTCTCGGTCGAGGCGCAGGAGCGTCACGAGCGGCGCGAGCGCGTCTACCGGGACGACTGATCCCCGCGGATTTCGTCGCGACGTCCATCGATGCACATGAAAACGGCCCCTCGCGGGGCCGTTTTTGTCGTTGGGGGTCTGCGCCGGGGCTCAGGTGTTGCGGCCGAGCAGCTTCTTCATCTCTTCCTCGAGCGCGTCCAGCGGATCGGAGTCCGAAGGGGGCGCGGGCGGGGGCGGAGCCGCCGCAGGAGCGGGGGCGCTCGGCGCCGGGCGGGC
>JAQGJX010000084.1 GCA_028290405.1 Hyphomicrobiales bacterium | reverse complement strand
AGAAGGCGTACCAGCGTGTCAGCTGGTCGAAGTACGGCGGAATAATCGCGTTCCCCCTACGGACAAGGCGAGTTCAGCTTGGATGCGAGATGCGAGAATGGGTTCAAAGAAAGGACTGGCGGAGAGGGAGGGATTCGAACCCCCGGTACGGTTGCCCGTACTTCGCATTTCGAGTGCGACGCATTCGACCACTCTGCCACCTCTCCGTGGTGGTAAGCCGCTGGCGGAACGGGCCTTGGGCGCTTGGCTGAGGGGCGGCGCCTTCGGGCCAGGTGTCTTCCGACGACTGGTCGCGGGCGTGATACACCAGCCTGAGGCTCGATGGCAAGGGCGGCGGCGCGACACCGTCGCCGCTCGCGCGCTGCCCACCAGCCGCGGCCGGAGCCAAACGGCGCGCGGCCTGCTATGCTTCGCGGCGCGCCGCCTATTCGCCGCCGTAAGGACCCCTGCATGTTCGCCATCATCCTGAACTCGCTCGCCGCCAAGCAGCGCCAGCAGGCTGCGGCGGCGAAAGCCCGTCCCGTCCGCCGGGCGCACGCGCCGGCCCCGGTTGCGCAAGGCCCGGCCCCGGCGGGGATTCAGGACGCTGCGACGCCCGCCGCGAAAACGCCCGCCAAATCCCCTGGCGGCGCCTAGCGCTTCAGCGCGCGCTCCAGTTCCGCCTTGTTCATGCGCGAGCGGCCGGGGACGCCGCGGCGCCGCGCGGCGTCGTAAAGCTCCTGCCGGGTGCGGGTGGAGCCGCGCGCGGTGGATTCGCCCGCTGACGATTTCGTCCGCGAGGCGGTCTTGCGCGCCTTGCCCGTCTGGCCGCCGCGTTCGTTGGCCTTGGCGCGGCGACGGCTTTGGGCGTTCTGCGCGCCGCTTCTGGAGCGGGACGCGCCCGCCTCGCTCAGCGCGATGGCGATGGCCTGTTTGGGATTCCTGACCTTGCGGCCGCTGCCGCTGTCGAGTTCGCCGCGCTTGAATTCATGCATCACGCGGCCGACGGTCTTCTTCTGTCCCTTGGATTGAGCGGGCATCCCGACCTCCCGGGTTGGACTGCCCCCGGGAAGCCGAACGCGCAAGCGGCGCGAGAGGTTGCACGCGCCTGCGCGGCCGCCGGCTCCTGGTGCGGACGGCTTATTGCGGTTCGATGCCGAGCTCCTGCGCGGTCTTGCCCCACAGGGCGAGCTGCTCCTTCAGGAAGTCGGCCGCGACCTGCGGCCCCCCGATGGTTTTGGGGTCGATGTCGAACCCCAGCTTCGGGGCCATTTCGAGCACCGAAGGATCGTGCGCCGCACGATCAAGAGCGGCGTTCATGCGCTCGATGATCGCCGGCGGCGTGCCCGCCGGGGCCATCACCATGAACCAGCCCGCGAAATCGAATCCCGGCACCGTCTCGCCGGCCGCCGGCGTGTCCGGGAAGGCCGCGACGCGCTTTGTGGTGGCGAGCGCGATGGCGCGCAACTGGCCCGCGCGGATCAGCGATTCCACGATGGACACGGAGAACACCCCCACCTGCGCGCGGCCGGCGATCACGTCCTGAACGCCGTTGTTGGGGTTGGGATAAGGCACCGGCACGAGGTTGACGCCCGCGCGCTTGTTGAGCGCCTGCGCGGTGACGCCCGCCAGGTTGCGAGGCCCGTCGACGGCGATCGAGAGCGAGCCCGGCTTCGCCTTGTCGAGCGCGATCAGCTCCTGCAGGTTATTCGCCGGCAGCCCCGGGTGGACGACGATCATCTGGTTGCTGCGGGTGACCAGCGCCACCGGCGCGAAGTCCTTCACGGGATCGTACGGCAGCGCCTTCATCATGAAAGGGTTCGTGGTGAGGGCAGCCGAGGTCGCGAAGAAGAACGTGTAGCCGTCGGGCGCGGACCGGGCCGCCGCCAGCGCGCCCACCACGTTGCCGCCGCCGGGCTTGTTCTCGATGATGACGCCTTGCTTGAGGTCCTTGCTCAAGCGGTCCGCGATGAGCCGCGCCATCACGTCGGGGCTCGCGCCGCCGGGCTGCGAGACGATGAGGGCGATGTTGCGCTCGGGCCAGGCCTGCTGGGCGTGGGCGGGCGCGGCGAGCGCGCCAAGCGCCAGCGTCAATCCGGCGAGCGTCGTACCGGCGATCCGTTTCAGGTTCATGCGTTTGCCTCCTGCCGGGCCTCGGCGGGCCCTTCGTCCGGAGAAGAAACTAGCATGTTCGCCGCAAGGCGGAAGCTCCGCCTTCAGGCCGACGGGCCAAACCGGCGCTCGATGTACTCCGCCACGAGGCCCTTGAACTCCGCCGCGATGGCGGGGCCCCGCAACGTCATGGCCTTCTGGCCGTCGATGAACACGGGCGCGATGGGAGTTTCGCCCGTGCCGGGCAGCGAAATGCCGATGTCGGCGTGCTTGGATTCCCCTGGCCCGTTGACGATGCAGCCCATGACGGCGACGTTGAGCGTCTCGACCCCCGGGTACGTCTCGCGCCATTGCGGCATGGAGGCGGAAATCCACGTCTGGATGTCGCGCGCCAGTTCCTGGAACACCGTGGACGTGGTGCGCCCGCAGCCGGGGCACGCGGCCACGAGCGGCACGAACGTGCGAAAGCCCATGGTTTGCAGCAGCTCCTGGGCGACCTTCACTTCCACCGTGCGGTCGCCGCCCGGCTCCGGCGTCAGGGACACCCGGATGGTGTCGCCAATCCCTTCCTGCAGCAGCGCCCCCATGGCGGCCGACGAGGCCACCACGCCCTTGGAGCCCATGCCGGCCTCCGTCAGGCCCAGATGGAGCGCATAGTCGCAACGCGCCGCCAGCATGCGGTAGGCGCTGATGAGGTCCTGCACGGCGGAGACCTTGGCGGACAGGATGATGCGGTCCTGCGCGAGCCCGATTTCGCGCGCCCGGTCGGCCGACCAGATGGCGGAGCGCACCAGCGCCTCGCGGGTCACCGCGCGCGCGTCCAGCGGCCGGGACGAACGCGAATTGGCGTCCATCAGGCTGGTGAGCAATTCCTGGTCGAGCGAGCCCCAGTTAGCGCCGATGCGCACCGACTTGCCATGCCGGGCCGCCAGCTCGACGATGGCGCCGAACTGGCGGTCCTTCTTCTCGCGGAAGCCCACGTTGCCGGGGTTGATGCGGTATTTGTCGAGCGCCTGCGCGCAGGCGGGATGGTCGGCCAGCAGCTTGTGTCCGATGTAGTGGAAGTCCCCCACAAGCGGCGCCGTGACGCCCTGCCGGAGCAGCCGCTCCTTGATGTGCGGCACGGCCGCCGCAGCCTCGTCGCGGTCCACCGTGATGCGCACGATCTCGGAGCCGGCGCGGGCGAGGTCGGCGACCTGCTTCACGGTCCGCTCGACGTCGGCCGTGTCCGTATTGGTCATGGACTGCACGACGATGGGCGCGCCGCCGCCGATGGTCACCGCTCCCGCGCCCTCCCCCACCCGCACCGCGACCGTGCGGCGGCGCGGCGCGGGCGCGGCCTCCACGGCGTCGGGAAGCTGGAGGAGGTCCGTTTCAGCGAGCGCGTCGATGGCGGTCATGTCTCAAATCCGTTCGTGCGAATCATTTGGCGGCGCAGGCCGCGCACGCGCCCGCGATCTCGATCATTTCCGTCCGGCGCTGGAAGCCGGAGGTTTGCGACACCCGCGCAAGGCTGTCGCCGACGTCGTGCGAGGTCGCCTCCTGGGCGCGTCCGCACAGGTCGCAAATGAGGAACACCACCGGGTCCGCCTCGTCGTGCCGGTGGCCGCACGCCAGGTAGGCGTTGCGCGTGGCCAGGCGGTGCACGAGCCCGTTCTCCAGGAGGTAATCGAGCGCGCGGTAGACCGTGATGGGAGCGGGGCGGCGGCCGTTGGGGTCCGCCAGCCGGTCGATCATTTCATAGGCGCCCAGCGGCTTGCCGGCCTCGCAAAGCATGTCGAGGATGGCGCGGCGCCCCGGAGTCAGCTTCAGGCCGTGCACATGCTCGCCATGGCCTTCGCAATGGTCGTGGCTGTGCGCCGCGGGGGCGCTGAGGCTCCGGCGGGGCGGCTTCAGGGAGGGGGCGCGCGCCTTCATGCCCTCAAATATAAGCCTGTCGCGCCCATGATGCTAATGCGACGAGAGACGCGCTCGGCTTTTTCAGGCGCTCTGGGTATAAATCCTGCTTTGCCGCCCACATCGTCACGCCCCGGAGCGACCCCCATGAGCCTCACGTCACGCAAAGCCCTGGTCACGGGCTCCACCAGCGGAATCGGTCTCGCCTGCGCCCGCGCGCTGGCCCGCGAGGGCGCCGACGTGTGCCTGAACGGGTTCGGCCCCCCGGAGGCCATCGAGCAGGAGCGCGCAGCGATCGAGTCCGAGTTCGGCGTGCGCTGCATCTACAATGGCGCGGACATGAGCAAGCCGGCCGAAATCGCCGCCATGGTGGCCCGCGTGACGGCGGAGCTCGGCGCGGTCGACATCCTCATCAACAACGCGGGCGTCCAGTACGTGTCGCCTATCGAGGAGTTTCCGGTCGACAAGTGGGACCAGATCATCGCCATCAACCTCTCGTCGGCGTTCCACGCCATCCGCGCCGCGACTCCCGGCATGAAGGTCCGCAAATGGGGCCGCATCATCAACACCGCCTCAGCGCACTCGCTGGTCGCCTCGCCCTTCAAGGCCGCCTACGTGGCCGCCAAGCACGGGATCGCGGGGCTGACGAAGACCGTGGGGCTGGAGCTGGCGACGTTCGGCGTCACGTGCAATTGCATCTCGCCCGGCTATGTCTGGACCCCGCTGGTGGAAAAGCAGATCCCCGACACCATGAAGGCGCGCGGCATGACCTATGAGGAGGTGATCGACAAGGTTCTCCTCGCCGCCCAGCCCACCAAGCAGTTCGTGACGGTGGACCAGGTGGCGGCAGCCGCGGTCTTCCTGTGCTCGGACGCCGCGTCACAGATCACCGGAACCAACATCTCCATGGACGGCGGCTGGACGGCCGCCTGATGTTCAAGCGCCTAGCGAAAACGCCAGACGCGGGTGCGCTTCACGTCCGCGTCTTCCAGGTCACGCGTCACCGGCACGCTGTATTCGGCGACGGAGTCCAGCACGTCCTTCGCCAGGTAGGAGCGGCCGGGATCGCCGATCAGCACGAGCGCGCCGCGCTGCGAGAGCGCGCCCAGCCAGCCCGTCACGCGCGCGGCCATGTCGCGCTCGTAGCTGACGTCGCCCGCCAGCGCCACGTCCCATCCCGCGTCCGTTCCCACAATATCGGCGCAGACCGGATGAAGCGTCACGCCGTTGGCGGCGGCGTTGATCTCCATGGCGCTCGCGGCGAACGCGTCGATGTCGCAGGCGGCGACGTGCGCCGCGCCCGCCTTGGCGGCCGCGATGGCCACGAGCCCTGAGCCTGAGGCGAAATCGAGCACGCAGCGACCGCGCACGAGCGCCGGATTGTCGAGCACGTAGCGCGCGAGCGCCTGCCCGCCCGCCCAGGCGAACGCCCAGAACGGCGGCGGCAGGCCGATTTCGCCCAGCTCGTCCTCGGTCTTCTGCCAGAGCGCCGTCGCCTCGTCGGCCACATGCAGGACGATCTCGGGCGCATGCGGCACGGGCAGCAGGCGGGTGTGCTGGCGGATGAAGCGCGCGCGCTCGCCGGCGTCCATCACAAGCGCGCTTGCGCGAGCCAGCCAAGGCCCTCTTCGGTGATCCCGCGCGGACGATACTCGGCGGCCACGTAACCGCCCCAGCCCAGCCGGGCGAGCGCCGCGAAGATGGCCCCATAGGCGATTTCGCCCATGTCGGGCTCGGCGCGCTCCGGCACGGAAGCGAACTGCACGTGGCCTATCAGCGGCCAATGGCGCTCGACACGCCGCAGCAGGTCGCCCTCGGCGATCTGCACATGATAGAAGTCGAACATCATCTTCACGTTGTCTCGTCCCAGCAGGCCCAGCAGCCCGGCGACCTCGTCGGAGCGCGAGACGAAGTAGCCCGCCCGGTCGTACGGGTTGATGGGCTCGATCAGCAGCGTCATGCCGGATCCGCGCGCCGTATCGCTGGCCCGTTCCATGTTGCGCAGGAAGACGTCCTGCGCCCTGGCGCGATCCTCAGGCGCCACCACGCCGGACATGCAGTGCACCGTCGAGGCGCCCGCCACGGCGCCCCACGCCAGCGCCTCGTCGAGCGCGCGGGCGAAATCATCCTCGCGCCCGGCCTGCGCCGCGAGCCCGAACTCGCCCGCGTTCCCGGGCGACGTGTTGATCCCGTTCAGCACGAGCCCGGCCTCGTCCACGAGCGCGCGAACCTCGCGCGCGTTGAACGCGTAGGGGAAATGGCACTCCACCGAGTCGAACCCCGCGCGGGCCGCAGCGGCGATCCGTTCCGGAAACGGCCGCTCGCAGAACATCATCGAGATATTGGCGGAAAAGCGCAGATGTGCGGGCATGGGGGATCCGGGCTGGGGCCGGCCCGGAAGCGGCCAGCGCGCGACGCTAGCGGGCGCATGGGGCCGACGCAACGCCGCGTCCCCGTGCGACGCGGCGTCCATTGCCCCCGCGCGGGCCGCGATGCTATGCGTGCGGTCATGCCAGACTGATCGATCTCCGGCGTCTCGAACCGGAGCTGTGGCGCATCGTAGCCTCTGAGTCCGTTTTCCTCCCGACCGGCCGGATCATGTTTCAACGATTGTACCGCTGGACTTTGTCTCTCGCGGAGAGCCCGCGCGCCACGCCCGCGCTCGCCGCTGTCGCTTTTGCGGAAAGCTCCTTCTTCCCCATTCCCCCCGACGTGGTGCTGGTGCCGATGGCGCTCGCCAACCCCAAGAAGGCCTGGTTCTACGCCGGCGTCTGCACGCTGGCGTCGGTGGCGGGCGGGATCGTCGGCTACGGCATCGGCTACTTCCTGTACGAGACCGTGGGCCTCTGGCTCATGACGCTGTACGGCTACGTCAACAAGGTTGAAGCGCTTCGGGTCTTCTATGACCAGTGGGGATGGTTGTTCATCCTCGTGAAGGGCCTCACGCCGATTCCCTTCAAGCTCGTCACCATCGTCAGCGGCATGTTGAAGTACAACCTGCTGCTGTTCATCGTGCTGGCGACGATCACGCGAGGCGCGCGGTTCTTTCTCCTGGCGGCGATCCTCAACCAGTGGGGCGAACCCATCAAGCGGATGCTGGACCGCCATTTCGCCGTGTTCATGGCCATCATCGCGGCCTGCGTCGTGGGCGGGTTCTGGCTCGCGGGGCGCATGTTGTAAGCCGCGTAAACGGAGGCGGGCGGGATGGCGCAGACGACGCAGGCGGGACGGCTTGGGCGCATGGCGGGGCGCATCACGCCCTTGAGGGCGGCGTCGGGCGTCTTCGGAGGCGCGCTGGCGATCATCCTCGGCGCCTGGGGGTTCGAATGGGCCGGCTATGCGCCCTGCGAACTCTGCCTCATGCAGCGTTGGGCGTACTACGTGGGCGTTCCGCTCGCCGCCCTTGCAGCGGGCGCGCTGGCGATGGGATGGCGCCGCGCGGGAGGCGCCGCGCTCGCGCTGCTGGCGGCGATATTTTTCGGCGACGCGGTCTTCGCCGCGTGGCACGCCGGCGTGGAATGGGGCTTCTGGCCCGGTCCAGCAGGCTGCACGGGGGCGGGGCTGCCCAAGGCCGGCGACATGAGCGATTTTCTGCGTCAGATCGAGACCACGCGGGTGGTGCGCTGCGACGAGGTGGCGATCCGCATCGCGGGCCTGTCCCTGGCCGGATGGAACGCGATCGTTTGTCTTGGATTATCCCTGCTCGCCGCGCTCGGCGCCCGCAACGCTTTCACCCGGTAGGACGCGCCCCCGCGGCCTGCGGGGATTCTCGCGCGTCGCTGGAACCAATCGGGCGCAGCGCCGTTACGCTTCCAAGGCTGGGGAAACCGCCGCGCTCGCGGCGGCCTTGCTGAGGCGCCCGTATTGTTTGCCATCTTGAGTTCAGAGGGCGGGGTCGCAACACCGGAAAGCGGCCCATGGCCCGTGCCCTGAGAATTCTCGTCGTCGAAGACGAAGCCATCCTGGCCATGCAGCTGGAAGACGACATCGTCGCCGCCGGGCACGAGGTCGTCGGTTTCGGCATGCACGCCAGCGAAGCCATGCGGCTCGCCGACCAGCTTCACCCGGAACTCGCCCTCGTGGACATCCATCTCGCCGACGGCCCCACGGGCGTGGGCGTCGCGCGCCATATGGCGGCGAACGGAATTCCCGTGGTGTTCATGACAGCCAACGTGACGCGCATTCCGGCTGATTTCGCCGGCGCCGTCGGGGTGATCGGCAAGCCCTATACGCCCGCCAGCCTGCGCTCGGGGATCGACTTCATCGTCGCGCGCATGAACGGCGAAGACCCGCCCGCCCCGCGCGGCGCGATGGTGCTGTCGCCCGAATGGCGTGAGCGCCAGCGTGGGAAAAGGCAGTAGGCCTGCGCGGCGGAAACGCCGGGGGCGCCGGCGCCGCGCAGGTTTTCCGACTTAGTACCGCATCGACGCGCGATGAATCCCCGGACGGGCGCCCCCGCGCACGATGACGCGCTGCGCGCGCGGAGCGTACGTGACGTACCGGCCGCGCTGGACGTAGTTGGCGCGAATCACCCGGCGCGGGCCGGCGTACACGATGCGGCGCGGACGAACGCGCGTGGTGTAAACCACCGGCGCCGCATAGCCGCCGTAGTACCCGCCGTCGTAGTAGGCCGGATAGCCGTAGCCGTACCCCGCATAGCCATAGTCGTAGGCGGGATAATAGCCGGCGCTGTAGTACGGGTAGCCGTATCCGTAACCGTATCCGCCGGTGGCGGCCCACAGCGGCGCAGTCGCCAGCGCGGCCGTTGCGCCCAGCAGGGCGCCCGCGCCCCAGCCCCAACCGCCGCCGTTCCAGTACCCGCTCCGGTAGTAACCCCCGCCGCCATGATAATGGCCGCCGTGGTGAACGCCGCTGCGGATGCGCACCTGCGCATTCGCTTCCTGAACGCCGACCGAACCTGCAATCAGGAGCGCCGCAGCGCCAGCCGCAAGTAATGTACGTTTCATGTCATCATCTCCCATGGTTGGTAGAGACGCGACTCAACTAATCAGGACCGTATCGGTTGCATGGTGAACGAAATCGCTTGGCCGTCATGCGTAAAGCGTTACATCGTGTGCAACGTCGTATCGCGCCGTCAACGCACCGCCAGCGCGCGCATAGGGGCGTCGAACGTGCACACGACCCCTGACGGCTCGTAGGCGATGTGGGCGACGCCCGAGACTTCCGCCGCAAGGCTGCGTTCGATCAGCCGCGATCCAAAGCCCTTGCGGGTCGGGGGTCCTACGGGCGGACCGCCGCTCTCGCGCCAGCGCAAGTGCAACCGGCGCCCGTCCTCTTCGGCCGCTATCGACCAGGTGATCTCCACGCAGCCGCTGTCGTTCGACAGCGCGCCGTACTTGACCGCGTTGGTGGCCAGCTCATGCAACGCCATCGACAGGGAGAGCGCCAGTTTCGGCGGGAGCGAGATCGTGGGGCCGCTGACGGCGAAGCGCGGGCGCTCGCCTTCATGCGCCTCCACGATGCCCGCGACGACGTCGCTGAGGTCCGCGCCGCCCCAATTGCTGTTGGTCAGCAGGTCATGGGCCTTCGCGAGCGCCACGAGGCGGGACGTGAAGGCCTTGCGGGCCTGCGCGAGCGTTTCGGAATCGCGCAGCGTCTGGAGCGCAATCGCCTGCACGGTCGCAAGCGAGTTCTTCACCCGGTGATTGAGCTCGTGGTTGAGCATCATCAGATGCTCCTCGGCGCGCTTGCGCTCGGTGATGTCGAGCGCGACGCCGAACACGTCTGGCGGGTGAGAGCCGTCCCCGTAGTCGATCTCACCGCGCAGCAGCAGCCAGCGCACCTGGTCGTCCCACTCGCAGCGCACCTCGGCCTGCGCGAAGCTGTCCCCGCGCGCGAACGCCGCGAAGGCGATCTCGCGCATGCGTTCGCGCTCGCCTGGCGAATAACGGGCGCGGATCATCTCCGAGGTCACCTCCTGGTCAGGCGCGAAGCCCAGCAGCTTGTTCAACTCCGGCGAGCTCTTGATTTCGCCGGTGGCCCCGCGGCTCTCCCAGATCGCCATCTGGCCCGCGTCCATCGCCAGGCGCAGGCGCTGCTCGCTTTCGCGCAACGCGTTCACGGCCGCCCGCGCTTCCGTGATGTCGATGTTGCAGCCGGTGTAGCCAAGGAACGTGCCGTAATCGTCCAGCCGCGGAACGCCGTCGCAGCGCAGCCAGCGGATCTCGCCGTGCCGGTCGCGGACGCGCACTTCGGTGTTGAAGGATTTGCGCGCCTCGAAGGCGGCCCGGAAGGAGCGCTCCAGCATCTCCACGTCCTCAGGCAGCACGATGCTCTTCCAGCCTTCGCCGAGGATGTCCTGCGTGGTTTTGTCGAAGAGGAATTCGTAGTGCATGTTGGTGAAGCAGATTTCGCCGCTCGCGTCCGTCATCCAGATGAGCGCCGGCGCGCTGTCGGCCATGTGGCGAAAGCGAGCTTCGCTCTCGCGCAACGCGGCCTCCACGCGGCGGCGTTCCTCTTCTTCCTCCCGCCGGCTGGTGAGGTCGCGCAGGATTTTCAAATAGCCTTCGACTGCGCCGGTTTCTTCGTCGCGCAGCGCCATCGTCTCGCCGTCCGCCCAGAAGCGCGCGCCGTCGCGCCGCACGTGCCAGCGCGCATCGAGCACGCTCCCCCTGGCGAACGCGACCTTCATCTCCGCGT
>JAQGJX010000057.1 GCA_028290405.1 Hyphomicrobiales bacterium | reverse complement strand
GCCCGGACGAAGGTGCAGCGATGAGCCGCACCGCGCCCGCCGGGACAAGCCGCCAGGGGGCTTGTAATTTCACCGTTTCGCGCAGGTTGAATCCCCTGTATGGCAGGTTCGATGAACATATCCGTTCGGATAAGACGCCGGGGGGCGTGAGTTCGCACAAGCGGGACCGCAAAAGCCCGCAGCGCTCGTAGGGATTACCGGATCGCGCGCAAGCGCCCGCATTGAGGAGATGCCATTCATGCTTCGGGTCAAACATCCCCAGGACTTCTGGTCCGGGGCCCTCTTCATGATCGTAGGACTGGCGGCCCTGTGGTTCGGCCGCACCTACGCCTTTGGAACCGCGACCCGCATGGGGCCTGGCTTCCTGCCCACCGTCCTGTCGTGGGGCCTCGTGCTGATCGGCGGGTTCATCCTGCTGCGCGGGCTTGTCGTCCAGGGCCCGCCCATTGAGTCCAGCGCGTTGCGTCCGCAATTCATGCTGGTTCTCGCCATTGTGGTCTTCGCGCTGATGATCGAGCGCTTCGGGCTCGCGCCTGCGGTGTTCGTCGTCACCATCATCGCCGCCATGGCCAGCTCCGAAATGCGCTGGAAAGAAACGGTGCCGCTCGCCATCGGCATGGCGGTCGTGTCCATCGTGCTGTTCATCTACCTGCTCGGCCAGTCGATGCAGCCCTGGACCTGGAGCTTCTGATCATGGACGTTTTCAGCAATCTCGCCGTCGGCTTCCAGGCTGCGGTCTCGTTTCAGAACCTCGGCTTCTGCCTCATGGGCTGCCTGCTCGGCACGCTGATCGGCGTGCTGCCCGGCATCGGCCCCATCGCCACCATCGCGATGCTCCTGCCCGTGACCTTCGGGCTCGACCCGCTCTCGGCCCTCATCATGCTCGCCGGCATCTATTACGGCGCGCAGTACGGCGGCTCGACGACGGCCATCCTGGTCAACCTGCCGGGCGAGACCTCCTCGGTCATCACCTGTCTCGACGGCTACCAGATGGCGCGCAACGGGCGCGCGGGCGCGGCGCTCACCATCGCGGCGCTCGGCTCGTTCTTCGCCGGCTGCGTGGGCACGATCGCCATCGCGATGTTCGCCCCCATCCTCGCCAGCTTCGCGGAAAAATTCCGGTCGCCTGAATACTTCTCGCTGATGCTGTTCGGCCTCGTGGCCGCGGTGGTCCTCGCGCACGGCTCGGTCATCAAGGCGGTCGCCATGGTGCTGCTGGGCCTGCTGCTGGGCCTCGTGGGCACGGACACGCAGGCGGGCGTCACGCGCTTCACGTTCGGCGTGTCGGAACTGTATGACGGCATCGACTTCGTGCCGCTGGCCATGGGCCTCTTCGGCATCGCGGAAATGATGACGAACCTCGACAAGAAATTCGAGGATCGAAGTCAGACCCAGAAGATCGGCAGCCTCTGGCCAACGCGGCAGGAGGCCAAGCTCGCCATTCCGGCGGTGATGCGCGGCACGCTCGTCGGCTCCCTGCTGGGCATCCTGCCGGGCGGCGGCGCGGTGCTGGCCTCCTTCGCCTCCTACACGCTGGAGAAGAAGGTCTCCCGCTCGCGCCACATGTTCGGCAAGGGCGCGGTGGAAGGCGTCGCGGGTCCCGAAGCGGCCAACAACGCGGGCGCGCAGACCTCGTTCATTCCGCTGCTCACGCTCGGCATCCCGTCCACGCCCGTCATGGCCATCATGGTCGGCGCCATGATGATCCAGGGCATCGCGCCCGGCACGGCGCTCATCACCGAACGGCCCACGCTGTTCTGGGGCATGATCGCCTCCATGTGGATCGGCAACGCCATGCTGGTCGTCATCAACCTGCCGCTGATCGGCCTGTGGGTGAGCCTGCTCAAAGTGCCCTACCGCATGCTGTTCCCGTGCATCGTGATTCTGTGCTGCGTCGGCGCCTACGCGATCAGCTCGAGCACGTTCCTCGTCATGATGATGGCGGGCTTCGCGGTGGTGGGCTACGTGTTCGGCAAGCTGGGCGTGGAAGGCGCGCCCTTCCTGCTGGGCTTCGTGCTCGGCCCGCTGATGGAGGAGAACCTGCGCCGCTCCATGGTGCTGTCCTTCGGCGACCCGCGCATCTTCGTGGAACGGCCGATCTCGCTGGTGCTGCTGCTGATGTCAGCCGCCCTGGTGCTGATGATCGTGCTGCCGTCCTTCCGCAAGACGCGCGAAGTCGCGTTCCAGGAATAGGCTTTCCGCACGCGCAAAAAAACAGGCGCTTCCGGAAACGGGAGCGCCTTTTTCGTTGGCGCCCTCGCTCCCACGCCAGGGGAGCGAGGGCGCAGATCGAGGGAGCTCTACTTCTTGTAGAGATCCTTGTAGGTCGCGCGCAGCGCCGCCTTCTGCACCTTGCCCATGGTGTTGCGCGGCAGTTCGTCGACGAAGAACACGCGCTTGGGCAGCTTGAATTTGGCGAGGCGGGACTCCAGCGCGCCGATCACCTGGCCTTCGTCCAGCGCGGCGTCCTTTTTCTTCACGACGACCGCCGTGACGCCCTCGCCGAAATCGGGATGCTGCACGCCCACGACGGCGCTCTCCACCACGCCCGGCAGGGCGTCGATCTCGGTCTCGATCTCGATCGGGTAGACGTTGAAGCCGCCGGTGATGACCAGGTCCTTGTCGCGCCCCACGATGCTCACGTAGCCGCGCTCGTCGATGCGCCCCAGGTCGCCGGTGATGAAGAAGCCGTCGGGCCGGAACTCGGACGCGGTCTTCTCCGGCATCTGCCAATAGCCCTTGAAGACGTTGGGCCCCTTCACCTCGATCATGCCGATGTCGCCCTGCGCCATGGTCGCGCCCGTTTCCGGGTTGGCGATGCGCACCGACACGCCCGGCAGCGGGAAGCCGACCGCCCCCGGCACGCGGTCCCCGTCGTAGGGGTTCGAGGTGTTCATGTTCGTCTCAGTCATGCCGTAGCGTTCGAGAATGGCGTGGCCGGTGCGGGCCGTCCATTCGCGGTGCGTCTCGGCCAGCAGGGGCGCGGAGCCCGACACGAACAGGCGCATGTTCTTCGTCGCCTCCCGGGTCAGCCCGGGGTGCTGCAGCAGGCGCGTGTAGAAAGTCGGCACGCCCATCATGGTCGTGGCGCGGTCCATGAGCTTCAGCATCAGGTCCGCGTCGAGCTTGGGCAGGAAGAACATCGACCCGCCCGCGAGCAGCAGGGTGTTCATCGCCACGAACAGGCCGTGGGTGTGGTAGATCGGCAAGGCGTGGATGAGCACGTCGTCCTGCGTGAAGCGCCAGTAGTCCACCAGCGTCAGGGCGTTCGACGCCAGGTTGTCGTGGCTCAGCATGGCCCCTTTGGAGCGGCCCGTGGTGCCGGACGTGTAGAGGATGGCGGCGAGGTCGTCGGGGCCCCGGTCCACATCGGCGAACGTCTCCGCCGCAGCCTTCGCGGCCTCCGGCAGCGAGCCGTCCTGGCGCACGCCGAGCGTCTCCACATGGGCGACGCCCGCGGCCGCCGCCACCGCCGTCAGCTTCTCGCGGCTGGCGGGGTCGCACACGAAGACGCGCGGGCGCGCGTCGCCCAGGAAGTACTCGATCTCGGCGGGCGTATAGGCGGTGTTGAGCGGCAGGAAGATCGCGCCGGCGCGCAGGCACGCCAGATACAGCAGGATCGCCTCCGGGGATTTCTCCACCTGCACCGCCACCCGGTCGCCGGGCTCCACGCCGCGCGCGCGCAGCACGTTGGCGATGCGCGCCGAGCCCGCATGCAGGTCGCCATAGGTGAGCTTGCGGCCTTCGGGCGTCTCGATGAAGACCTTTGCGGGCGAGGGCGCGCGGCGGGAAATGAGGTCGTAGAGATAGGCGGGCATGTTCCCCCGGTCGGTTTCGAGTGCGTCTTTTGCGGCCTTCAGGCTTTCGCGCTCACGGCGGGCGCGAGCCGGACCCTTGAGCCCGACTTCAATAGTCTGCGAACGGCGGGGGACGCAACGACTTCGCCCTGATTGGCGAACGCCTCGTGGTTTTCCTCGATCTGATCCAGATCGTAGAGGTAGTTGACCATCACGCCGGCGCTTTCCGCCAGGCCTTTCTCGGACGTGTCGCCCAGCCAGTTGATGCGCTCGAGGCGGGCGCCGTTGCCAAGATGGAACCGCGCCACGGGATCCACCGGCCGGTTCCCGGCGGTGCGCGCCTCAAGAAAGTACTGCGCGGCCAACGGCTCCAGCAGCGCCCTGGCGCGCGGGGCGAACTCTTCGTCCTGGGGCCACTCGCTGTCGTCCAGGCTCTCCACCGTCTGCTTGTCGGGCTCGGACGTCATGGACTTGGCCTGCGCGCGCAGCCAGCCCATGAATCCTGGCACGGGGGAGAGGGTGACGAACGTGTCGAGCTGGGGCAGTTCGCGGCGCAATTCCTCCACCACCTGCTTGATCAGGAAATTGCCGAACGAGACGCCCGCCAGCCCCTGCTGGCAGTTCGAGATGGAATAGAACACGGCCGTGCGCGCCTTCTCGGGCGGGGTCGGCTGGCGGCCGGGCGCGAGAAGCGGCTGCACGGCGCCGGGCATGTCGGCAGTGAGGGCGATCTCGACGAAGATGAGCGGCTCGTCCACCAGCGCCGGATGGAAGAACGCGTAGCAGCGCCGGTCCACGGGATCGATGCGGCCGCGCAGGTCGTCCCAGCCCCGGATCTGGTGCACCGCCTCGTAGCGGATGATCTTCTCCAGCACGACGGCCGGGGAGGACCAGTCGATGCGGCGCAGCACCAGAAAGCCGCGGTTGAACCATGAGTTCAGCAGGTGGACGAAATCGCGGTCCACCACTTTCAGCCCCGGGTTCGCGCGCAATTGCTTGAGCAGGTCCTCGCGCATGCCCACGAGCGCCGCCGTGCCCCCGGGGGCGCGGTTGAGGCGGCGGAAAATCTCCTGCCGGCGGGGCTCGGACGCGTAATGGAGCCGGGCGGCGTTGTCGTCGGTGGGCTCGTGGGCCCAGGAGTCCACCGCCAGCGTCATCGCCGAGGCGTCGGGCCCAAACCGTTCGGCGAGGGCGGAGAAGAAGGTCGTGCGGGCGTCCTCGTCCAGCGTGGCGTAACGGTCCAGCACCTCGCGGGCGAGCGCCGTCCCGGACGCCTCGCCGCGGCCGGACAGCAGCCGGTCGCAGAGGTCCGCCAGTCCGGCGGCGCGCTTTTGCGGATCGAGCGAGGGCGCCGGAAGCCCCAGCAGGGTGCGGCCGCGATCGGAAATCGAGGTGAGGAGATCGGAGAAGAAAGCGCTGTTCATGTTCGCCCTTGGCCCCCGCGCGCACCGCCCGCGGCCCCCCTTGGGCTCCGCCGGACGGCGACCGGGACTAAAGTAATGCAGGCGGATGAAAGTTCGAACCCTTTTCCGGGCGCCCGCCGGGGCGGCGGCGCCAGGCCCTGTTTGTCCCCGGGCGGACGGACGGGTAGATTGGCGCCCTGATGACCGACCTCCCCGACGTCCCCGAAGCCTCGCGCCCGCAACTCGAGTCGCCCGCCTACCGGCTGGCGGCCCTCGACCAGGATTTCCTGCTCTCGGACGACATGCGCGGGGTCCGGTTCCTGCTGGAATACGCCAAGATCGAGCAGGCGCTGCGCCAATGGCGCATCCGCTCCACCATCGTGGTCTTCGGCAGCGCGCGGGTGCGCGAGAACGGCCCCGGACGGCAGGCCTACTGGTACGCGCAGGCGCGCGAATTCGGACGCGTCGCGTCCCTCAAGGGCGGCGCGCTGGACGGACACGCGGAGCGCCCCCGCGACAACGTGATCGCCACCGGGGGCGGGCCGGGCGCCATGGAGGCCGCCAACCGCGGTGCGCAGGACGCGGGCGCGCCCACCATCGGCTTCAACATCCGCCTGCCGCACGAGCAGACGCCCAATCCCTACACGACGCCGGACCTGACGTTCCGCTTCCACTATTTCTCGATGCGCAAGATGCATCTGGCCATGCGCGCCAAGGCCCTTGTGGTGTTTCCCGGCGGGTTCGGCACGCTGGACGAATTGTTCGAGCTGCTCACGCTGGTGCAGACCCGCAAGGCCCCGGTGGTGCCCATCGTGCTGTTCGACCGCGCCTACTGGACCAAGGTCGTCAACTTCCAGGCCCTGGCGGAGAGCGGCATGGTGGACGCGCAGGTCCTGTCGATCTTCTGCTACGCAGAGACCGCCGAGGAGGCGTGGGCCCACCTCGTGGCGCGCGGCGTGATGGCCGAGGTGGAGCAGAAGATCGTCTGAGCGGCGGGAGCCCGCGCGTCGACAAGAAAAAAGCCCGGCGCGGGTGCGCCGGGCTTTCGAGCCTCGCTGAATGGAAGGGCGATTACTCGCCGGCTTCCTCGGCCTTCTTCTCGGCCTTTTCCTTGGCTTCCAGGTCTTCGCCGGTCGTCTGGTCCACGACGCGCATGGACAGACGCACCTTGCCGCGATCGTCGAAGCCGAGCAGCTTCACCTTGACCTTGTCGCCTTCCTTGACGACGTCGGTGGTCTTGTTCACGCGCTCCTTGGAGAGCTGCGAGATGTGGACGAGGCCGTCCTTGGAGCCGAAGAAGTTCACGAAGGCGCCGAAGTCCATGGTCTTCACCACGGTGCCCTCGTAGATGGCGCCGATCTCGGCTTCCTGGGTGATCGACTTGATCCAGTTGATCGCGGCCTTGATGGAATCGCCGTTCGAGGAGGCGATCTTCACGGTGCCGTCGTCCTCGATGTTGATCTTGGCGCCGGTCTTTTCGACGATCTCGCGGATGACCTTGCCGCCGGTGCCGATCACTTCACGGATCTTGTCGGTGGGGATCTTCAGCGTCTCGATGCGCGGGGCGAATTCGCCCAGCTCTTCGCGGGCCGAGTTCAGGGCCTTGCTCATCTCGCCGAGAATGTGGAGACGGCCGTCCTTCGCCTGCGCGAGGGCGACCTTCATGATCTCCTCGGTGATGCCGGCGATCTTGATGTCCATCTGCAGCGAGGTGACGCCGTTCTCGGTGCCCGCCACCTTGAAGTCCATGTCGCCGAGGTGATCCTCGTCGCCCAGGATGTCGGAGAGCACCGCGAAGCGCTCGCCTTCAAGGATGAGGCCCATGGCGATGCCCGCCGTGGGACGCTTCAGGGGGACGCCCGCGTCCATCAGCGCCAGCGAGGCGCCGCAGACGGTGGCCATGGAGGACGAGCCGTTCGACTCGGTGATCTCGGAGACCACGCGGATCGTGTAGGGGAACTCGGCCTGCTTGGGCAGCATGGGGCGGATGGCGCGCCAGGCGAGCTTGCCGTGGCCGATCTCGCGGCGGCCGGGCGAACCCATGCGGCCGGTCTCGCCGACGCTGTAGGGAGGGAAGTTGTAGTGAAGCAGGAAGCGCTCCTTGTAGGTGCCTTCCAGCGAATCCACGTACTGCTCGTCTTCCGCCGTGCCCAGCGTGGCGACCACGAGGGCCTGCGTCTCGCCGCGCGTGAACAGCGCCGAGCCGTGCGTGCGGGGAATGACGCCCGCCTGCGACAGGATCGGACGCACGGTGCTCACGTTGCGGCCGTCGATGCGCACGCCCGTGTCGAGGATGTTCCAGCGCACGACCTTCGCCTGCAGGTCATGGAAGGCTTCGCCGACCTTCTGCTTGTCGAACTTCGGCGCGTCGCCTTCCAGCAGCGCGGCGTTGACCTTCGCCTTCACGGCGTCCACGGCCTTGTAGCGCTCGGCCTTCTGGGTGATCTTGTAGGCTTCGCGCAGCTCGGCTTCGGCGACGCCCGCAACGGCGTGCTCGACCTCGGACTTGTCGACGACGACGAGTTCGCGCGGCTCCTTGGCGGCCTTCTCGGCCAGGCGGATGATGGCGTCGATCACGGGCTGGAAGCCGCGATGGCCGAGCATGACGGCTTCAAGCATCGTCTCTTCGGAAAGCTCCTGGGCTTCCGATTCCACCATCAGGACGGCGTCCTGCGTGCCGGCGACCACGAGGTCGAGGCCCGACTCCTTCATCTCGTCGATGGTCGGGTTGAGCTTCAGCTCGTTCTTGACGAAGCCGACGCGCGCGCCGCCGATCGGGCCCATGAAGGGGATGCCCGAGATGGTGAGGGCGGCGGAGGCCGCCACGAGCGACAGGATGTCGGGATCGTTCTCAAGATCGTGGCTGAGCACGGTCACGACGACCTGCGTGTCGTGACGATAGCCTTCCGGGAAGAGCGGGCGGATGGGACGGTCGATGAGGCGGGAGACGAGCGTCTCCTTCTCGGAGGGACGGCCTTCGCGCTTGAAATAGCCGCCCGGGATGCGGCCGGCGGCGAACGCCTTTTCCTGGTAGTTGACCGTCAGGGGGAAGAAATCCACGCCGGGCTTGGGAGCCTTGGCGGACACCACGGTGGCGAGGACGCTGGTCTCGCCCCACGAGGCGTACACGGCGCCGTCCGCCTGGCGGGCGATGCGGCCGGTTTCGAGCACGAGCTTGCGCCCGGCCCAGTCGAGTTGTTCACGATGGATCTGGAACATGGAAGCGGTCTTTCATGGCTCAGCGGAGGGCTTTCGCGCCCGTACGCGCTGGAAGGGCGCTGGCCCTTCGTGGCTCGCTGGAAAACGAACGGCCATGGTCAAGATGGCGAGGCGCTGGCGCCAGCCCCTTCAGGGGCTTGTGTGCGACAGCGTCCGGCGATCCTGCCATGGCTCGAGGCCTTTCCCAGCGCAGGCGCCGGCCCCATGCCGGCGTCCCAGTGTCGGGCTCCCGGCGCCCGTCGGGCGCGCGGGAGGCTTGGCGTCAGCGGCGGATGCCGAGACGCTCGATGAGGCTGCGGTAGCGGGCGTCGTCGTGACGCTTCACGTAGTCCAGCAGCTGGCGGCGCTGAGACACGAGCTTCAGAAGCCCGCGGCGCGAATGGTTGTCCTTGACGTGGGTCTTGAAGTGGTCGGTCAGGTTGGTGATGCGCTCGGTGAGGATCGCGACCTGAACTTCGGGCGAACCCGTGTCGCCAGCCTTGGCGCCGTATTCCTTCATGAGCGCCTGCTTGCGCTCTGCAGTAATCGACATCGTAAGTCCTTTCGATAAAGGGGGAAAACGAGGCTCAGACGGGGATGCTTCCCCCCGCTGGGGCTCGCAGGAGCCGCCAATGGGCCGGGCCGGGATGTCGTCCAGCACGGTCGCAACGGGCGACGCGCCCGGGCGAATGCACGGACGTTGAGGGGCCTTATACACGAAAGGCGGCGGGAATCCAGTGCGGGCGAGGACAGGTCCTCACGCCCCATAGCGCTCCCGATACCATTCCACGAACGCCCCCACCCCTACGCTCGTCGGGGTCGCGGGGCGGTAGCCGGTCAGCGCCTCCAGCAGGCTGGAATCGGCCCAGGTGGCGGGGACGTCGCCTTTCTGCATGTCCAGCATGCGGCGCTGGACCGGGCGCCCCAGCGCGCGTTCGATCTCGTCGATGAACTCCATCAGCCCCGTGGGGGCGCCGCCGGCGATGTTGACCACCCGGTATGGGGCGGCGGGCGACAGGGAATCCATGTCCCCCAAAGGCGCGCCTTCGACAGGCGCGCAGTCCACGAGGCGCACGATCCCCTCCACCAGATCGTCCACATAGGTGAAGTCGCGCTTCATCTGGCCGTGGCCGTAGACCTCGATGGGCTGGCCTTCCAGCGTCGCGCGCACGAATTTGAACAGCGCCATGTCGGGGCGGCCCCACGGCCCGTAGACGGTGAAAAACCGGAACGCCGTTGTGGGAATCTTCCACAGATGCGCATAGGAATGCCCCATGTCCTCCGCGGCCTTCTTGGTGGCGGCGTAGAGCGTGAGGGGATGGTCGGTGCGGTCGGTTTCGCGGAACGGCATGGACGCGTTGGCGCCGTAGACCGAGCTTGTGGAGGCGAACAGGAAATGCTTCGGCGCCAGGGTGCGCACCGTCTCCAGCACGTTGAAGCCGCCCACCAGATTGGCGTCGAGATACGCGCGCGGATTTTCGAGGCTGTAGCGCACGCCCGCCTGCGCCGCCAGATGCACGATCACGTCCGGCTCGGCCTCCTCGGCGGCCCGCTGCAGGGCCGCAGCGTCCTCCAGCATGAGCACGCGCGCATGGAACGCGTTGGTGCGCGCCAGGATCGCATGGCGGGCCTGCTTGAGGGCGACGTCGTAGTACGGCGTCATGCCGTCCACGCCCGTGACGACATGGCCGTCCGCCAGGAGGCGGCGCGCCAGATGGAAGCCGATGAAGCCGGCCGTGCCGGTGATCAGGAAACGCATCGTCATGACCCGCGCGAGAGCAGGCGCCCTGAGTGCCCCATTCGCCCGGCCGGCACAAGGCGGCGCCCGTGAGCGCGCGGCTGAGCGTGGTGATGCCGACCCTGAACGAGGCGCAGGGGATCGCGGCGCGCCTGCAGGCTCTGCAGGACGCGCGCGCCGCGGGGGTGGAGATCATCGTCAGCGACGGCGGCAGCGCTGACGACACGGCCCTGGTCGCCGCAAGCCTGTGCGACGCGCTGGTGCGCGCGCCGCGCGGACGGGCGGCGCAGATGAACGCAGGCGCGAGCCTCGCGCGCGGCGACGTGCTGCTGTTCCTGCACGCCGACACGCGACTCCCGGACGGGTTCGCGGCGCTGGCGCTCGAGGGGCTGGCGGCGAGCCGGCGCGCATGGGGGCGCTTCGACGTGCGCATCGAGGGCCGGTCCAGGCTGCTGCCCATGGTGGGCGCGATGATCAACGTGCGCTCGGGCCTGACGGGCGTCGCCACGGGCGACCAGGGGATGTTCGTGCGGCGCGAGGCCTTCGAGGCGCTCGGGGGCTTTCGCGACATCGCCTTGATGGAGGACATCGAACTCTCGCGCAGGCTGAAGCGCCTCTCGCCGCCCCTGCGGGTGCGGGCGAAGGCCGTCACGTCCGGACGGCGCTGGGACACCTATGGCGCGGCGCGCACAATTCTCCTGATGTGGCGGTTGCGGCTGGAATATTATTGCGGCGCGGACCCGGACGCGCTCGCGCGCCGCTATGGGTACAAACCGAGGTCGCCCGAATGAACCCCATCGAGATCGCCGTGTTCGCCAAGGCCCCCGTGGCGGGCGCCGCCAAGACGCGGCTCATTCCCCGCCTTGGGGCGCAGCGCGCGGCGGACCTGCACGGCGCTCTGGTGGAGCATTGCGTGGGGGTCGCGAGCGCGGCCGGCCTTGGGCCCGTGACGCTGTGGTGCGCGCCCGACGCAAGCCACCCGTTCCTCGCCGATTGCGCGCGCCGCCATGGCGCGGGGCTGGCGGCGCAATGCGCCGGCGATCTTGGCGCGCGGATGCTGGGGGCGTTCGCCGCGCGGTCGCCGCTGCTGCTGATGGGCGCGGACTGCCCGTCCATCGGCGCGCCGGACCTGCGCGCGTGCGCGCAGGCCCTGGCGGACGGGGCGGACGCCGTGTTCCTGCCCGCCGAAGACGGCGGCTATGGTCTCGTGGGCGCGTCCCGGGCGCTCCCGGCCCTGTTCGCCGACATGCGATGGGGCGTCGACAGCGTCATGGAGGAGACCCGCAAGCGCCTTCGCCAGCACGGCCTCGCGTGGCGCGAAGGGCGCACCATCTGGGACGTGGACCGCGCGGAAGACTACGAGCGGCTCGTCGCCCAGAACGTGCTCGGCGCGCTCTGGCGCGAACCTTAGGGCGCCTCGAGGCCGAGCTCCGCGAAGATCTCCGCCGTGTGCTCGCCCAGCATGGGCGGGGCGCGCATGTCAGCCCTGGGGCGCTCGCCGTCCGCCGTGACCTGGCACGAGACGCCCATCACATCGCCCTGAGTCGGATGCCGCATGCAGATCTCGGTCCCGA
>JAQGJX010000048.1 GCA_028290405.1 Hyphomicrobiales bacterium | reverse complement strand
GCGGTCGTCCGCTTCGGCCTGAACTACATCTTCGGCGCTCCGGCGGCCGCTGGTCCGGTTCTCGCCCGCTACTAAGATCTGCCCGATTATGGAAAGCCCGGATTCGTCCGGGCTTTCTTTTTTTGTTATCGTCGGATTTCAAACGGGGCGTCTCGCATGAACGTCTACGAGCCCATTTTTTTCTGGGGCAAGGCCGCTCCCCACCGCACGGCCCTGGCGTTTCCGGGCGGAAGCGTCTCGTACGCGCAATTGTGCAACGCCGCCGACGGCGCGGCCGTCGCGATCGCCCGCGCAGGGTTTCGCCCGCGCGAACTCGTCAACGTCGTCGTGGTCAATCCGGCCTTCCAGATCATCCTCATGCTGGCGCTGGGCCGCCTGAACATTCCCTGCTGCTTCATCAAGTCGGCGGCCCTTGGGGCCGAGCTTGGGCTGAAAGTCGCGGGCTCGATTTCCGAGGACCCCAACGTGCGGCGCGAGACGCTGCGCTCGCTCCATGTGGACCACAACTGGTTCATCTCGAAGCTCGGCGCCGAGAATCCGCCCCGGCCCGAGCCCGTCGACACTGCGGACGCCGACGTCGTGCGCGCGGTCGTCACGTCGGGCACCACGGGCCAGCCGAAGGCGCTGGAGCTGACCCACGGGGCGTTCGAGGCGCGCCTGCGCGCCGCCACGCTGCATCCCGACAGCGGCCGCACCCTCGCGATGGTGGCGCCCAGCTCCAGCTGGGGCTACCTGCTCGCCCTCAAGATCCTGCGCTCGGGCGGCGCGTTCTGCTTCGCGCCGTTCCCGGACGACGCGCTGAACGTGTGCGAGTCGGTCCGGGTGGACGTGATCTGCGCCTCCGTGGCGCAGGCCGCCACGCTGGTGGTCGAGCAAAAGAAGCTCCCGCGCGAGTTGAGCAGCGTCCAGCGCGTGTTCATCGGCGGCAGCCTCGCCTCGCCGCTCCTGGTGCAGGATATCCAGGCTCACCTGTGCCGCAACGTCGGCGTCGGCTATGGCGCCACCGAGACGGGCCAGTCCGCCAGCGCGCCGGTCTCGACGCTGGGCGCGGGCGAGGGGGCCGTCGGTTTCGTGCATCCGGGCATGCGCATCGAGATCGTGGACGAGAACGACAGGCCTGTCCCGGCGGGGCGCAGCGGAACGGTTCGGGTCGCGGGCCCCGGCTCCGCGCAGGGCTACGCCAAGGGCCCTGCGTCGGACGGCGGCGAATTCCGCAACGGCTGGTTCTACCCCGGCGACATCGGCTCCATGAGCCGCGAGGGCCTGCTGACCATCGAGGGACGCGCGTCCGAACTCGTCCTCAACAAGGGCGGCTTCAAGGTGAACCCGGCGGCGGTCGAAGACAGCATTCGCCGGGAGGGCCGGGTCGCGGACGTCGCCGTTCTGGCCGGAACCTCGCCCGAGGGCGCGCCCGAAATCTGGGCCGCCGTGGTGCCGAAGGCCAGCTTCGACGCGGAAGCCCTGCGGGTCTTCTTCGAAAACAAGCTCGGCGCCGTGGCGCCCGACCGCTTCCTTCGGGTCGACGCCATCCCGCGCAACGAGATGGGCAAGATCCAGTACAAGGCCGTGCTGGCGAAGCTGTCGGCGCCCGCCGCCTAGCCGTCGCGCGCCGCCCTCTTCATCCTGCTGACGAGTTCACGCCATGCGCATTCTCGATTCCATCTTCATGCAGGCGGCCGCCGATCCCCTGAGGCCCGCCATGGGGCTGGCGGACCGCATCGTCACCTACGACATGCTGGCGCGCGGCGTGCTGGGCGTGGAGCAGAAGGCCCGCATGGCGCGCATCAAGCCCGGCGACCTCGTGGTGGTGGCGCTCACGAGCCCCATCCGCCACATGATCGTGACGCTGGCTCTCATGCGTCTGGGCGCCGTCTCCGTCTCCGTCGAGGAAGCCGATTCGCCCGGCGCCCTGCAACTGGACGCCGACTGGGTGCTGGTGGAGGATTTCGAGGACGTCACCGACCGCAAGCGCGCGCAACTGGTGGGCGTCGACTGGTTCCAGGGGTTTGCGGGCGCGCTTGGCGACGCGGGGCCCGCCTATGCGTTCGAGGACGACGAGGTGTGCCGCCTCATACTGTCGTCGGGCACCACCGGCGCCGCGAAGGCGCTGGCCTTTACGCCGCGCATCCTTGCGGACCGGCTGTACACGCGCATCCTGCTCAACGCCGACAGCCATGCCGAGCGCACCATGGTGGCGCCCGGGCTTGCGAGCCAGATGGGCTGGGTGGGGGCGCTGGCGAGCCTCGCGACGGGCGGGTTCGCGCTGTTCGCCACCACGGCGGAGACCACCCTTCAGATGATCGACGTCTACGGCGTCACCAATCTGGTGGCGACCGCGAACCAGATCCGCGACCTTCTGGCGTTCAAGGAAAAGCAGGCTTTCCCCAACGACAGCCTGCGGGCGTTGCAGATCGGCGGCGGGCTGATCTCCGACACGCTCATGCGCCGGCTGCAGGCGGACTTTTCCAATCGGGTCCTCTGCCGCTACGGCTCCACCGAAACAGGCATCGTGGCGTATGCGCCCGGCCGCTCGCTTGCGGGGCTTGAGGGCGCGGTCGGGTTCGTGGCGCCCTGGGCGGACGTGGAAGTGCTGGACGATGAGGGCATGCTCGCGCCGCGCGGCCAGTCCGGGCGCCTGCGGGTGCGCACGTCGAGCCTCGCGCAGCCCTGGTCGCGCGGGCGCACGCATTTGAACCCGGACGCGGCCGCGTGGTTCGACCCAGGCGACATCGGCCGCGTGGACGCGCGCGGGGTCATGTACGTCACCGGCCGCTCCAGCAACGTGATCAACGTGGGCGGCGCGAAAGTGTCGCCCGAACAGGTCGAGGAATTGCTGCTGGCCCAGCCCGGCGTGCGGGACGCGGCGGTGTTCGCCGCACGCGGCGCGGCGGGGTTCGACGAAATCTGGGGCGCCGTCGTGGCGGACGCCGGCGCGCTGGAGACGATCCGCGAGGCGGCCAACGCGCGGCTCGCCCGCACGCCGCTGACGCGGCTCGTCGCCGCGCAATCCATCCCGCGCAACCCGGCGGGCAAGATCATGCGCGACGCCCTGCGCGAGGCGTTCGGGTCCTGAGGCGATTCCAAGCGCGGCTCTTTACGAAGCGCACACACGGACTATGTCATAACGGCTTGACCTCGTCCGAGCCGGAGCACCGCATGCGCGTCGCTTGTCTGCTTGCCGCCGCCGCGGCGGTCTTTTGCGTCCAACCCGCCCTTGCTGACCTGACGGACGGCGTCTGGCTGCGCGAAGACGGCGCCGCGCGCGTGCGCGTGCAGCCGTGCGGCGCGGCCCTGTGCGCCATCAACGTGTGGATCCGCGATCCCGGCGACGAGAAGGTGGGCGACCGGCTGGTCCTCAACGTCAAGCCGAAGGGGCCCGGCGTGCTGGAAGGGGCGGCGTTCGATCCCCAACGCAATCTGCGGTTCTCCAGCCGCATCACCTATTCCGACAGCGCCATGACGACGAGCGGCTGCGTGCTGGGCGGACTGCTGTGCAAGTCCGTGAACTGGACGCGCCGCTGAGAGTTGCTTCAACGCGCGCGATAGACTAGCAGCGGCGAGAGCTTGCGCGACACGCGCGGACCTTGCGGCGGCGGACCATGAAACCAGCGATCAAGACTGTCATCCAGCGTTCGAAAGTGCAGGGCCGCGGCTTGTTTGCGGGCCAGAACATTCCCGAGGGCGCCTGGGTCATCAAGTACGAAGGCCAGAAGATCAGCCGCAAGGAAGGCGACCGCCGCGAGCGCTTCTACGCCTCCATCGGCTATTCGCTGCTGTTCGATCTCGAAGACCATTACGTGGACGGACTGATCGGCGGCAACGACGCCATCTACATCAACCATTCCAAGAAAAAGCCGAACCTGGAGGCGATCATCTGGCGCGGCTCCGTGTGGTTCCAGGCGCTTCGCGCCATCAAGAAGGGCGAGGAATTGCTGTTCGACTACGGCTTCGATCCGGAACGCCCGATCAAGAAGTAGGACGGCTGCAGGGGAGGACGACATGAAGGCCATACGCATCCATGCGCACGGCGGGCCGGAGCAATTGCGGCTTGAGGACATCGACCTCCCGGCCCCCGGTCCGGGCCAGGTGCGCGTGCGCCATACGGCCATCGCGCTCAACTTCTCGGACATCAACGTGCGCCGCGGCGGCTTTTACCAGCCCGAGCCGATGGCTATGCCCATCATCCCCGGCAACGAGGCGGCGGGCGTGGTGGCGTCCGTCGGCCCCGGCGTGGACGACTGGCGTCCCGGGCAGCGCGTCGCCTACGTGGGCATGGACGGGCCGTTCTACCACCACACCGGCGCCTATGCGCAGGAGCGCAACGTGCCCGCCGACAGGCTGGTAGCGGTGCCGGACGCCATCTCGGACGAGCAGGCCTGCGGGCTGCTGCTGAAGGGCACGACGGCGGCCAGCATCATCGAGCGCGTGTTCCCGCCGCGCGCGGGCCAGGTGATCCTCATCCATGCGGCGGCGAGCGGCGTCGGCTCCATCCTCACCCAATGGGCCTCGCACCTTGGCGCAACCGTCATCGGCACGGCGGGTTCGCCCGCCAAGGCGGAGGCCGCGCGCCGCCATGGCGCGGCGCACACGATTCTCTACCGCGAGGTCGACTTCGTGGCGGCCGTGAAGCAGATCGTCCCCGAGGGCGCGCATGCGGTGTTCGACGGCGTCGGCAAGGACACGTTCGTGCGCTCCATGGATTGCACGGCGCCGTTCGGCACGCTGGTGAACTACGGCAACGCGTCCGGCCACGTGCCGCCCATCGACATGATCGACCTCGCCATCAAGGGCTCGCTGTCGATCTGCCGGCCGGGCGTGCATTATTTCCTGAAGGACGCCGCGCGGCTGCGGGCGGCGGCCGGCAAGCTGTTCGACCTTGCGGCGCGCGGCGTCCTGCGGGTGGAGATCGGCGCGACCTACGCGCTGGCGGACGCCCCGCAGGCCCATATCGACGCGGAGGCGGGCCGCCACGCGGGCTCCATCGTGCTGCGCCCCTAAGGCTACATGCCGTCGCGCGAGACATAGGAATTGCTGAACACCCGCGTCGCCGCAAGGTCGGCCAGCGCGGGGGCGTTCCAGGCGCGGGCGGCGAGCGCCAGCGCGCGCGCCACGGCGTCCTCGTCGCTCTCCCCGTCCGGCGAGAGTTTCGCCACCACGCGGTCGTGCAGCAGTTCGGCGAGGCGCGTGTCGTTCACCTTGATGAAGCTCTTGATGAAGCGCACGGACCAGTCGCGGTCGGCCTGCATGTGCTGGGTCGCGCGGTGCAGGGCGGCCATGAAGGCCCGCAGCTCGTCGGACTTGGCGTCGCGCGCCTTGGCGGAGGCGGAATAGCCGTAGATGGCGGTGCGGTCGGGGGCGTCGCTCATGTCCAGCAGGGTGCGGGCGTTGCCGGCGACGACCTCGCGCTGGGCGACGGCGGCGGAAAACAAGAACCCGTCGATCTCCGCGTTGCGCAGGGCGGGCACGAGAGCGCCGGGCCCCAGCGGCACGAGTTCGAAGGTCGAACTCGTCTGGTCGCTGAGGCGCCGGGCCGCCAGGTCGCCGATGCTCTGGCGCGCGCCCACGCCGATGCGCTTGCCCGTCAGGTCCGTGACGCTGCGCGCCGGCGCGTCCTGGCGCACGATCAGGCTCCAGCCGTAGAAGCCGTTGGTGGCGGTGGCGACGATGCGCAGGTCCGCGCCGTTGGCGATGGCGCGCCCCGCGTACGCGATGGTGTGGTCGATCACGTCAACATGGCCGCCCGCCAGCGCTTCCTCGGCGGCGCCGACGCCCCGCAGGGGCACGATGCGCACGACGAGCCCGGCTTCGGCGAACAGCCCCAGCTCCTCGGCGGCCGCGACCGGCGCGTAGACGACGTTGTCGGACACCGAAAGGCCGAACCGGATTTCCGCATCGGCGGGCAGGGACATGCCCGCGCAGGCCGCCAGCGCCAGCAGCGCCGTCCGGGTTCCGCGCATCCAGTGTCGGGCTGCCTGCTTCACCAGTCCTGCTCCTGCGCCGCCGCTGGGGGCGAGCCGTCGTCGCACGAGGATCATGGCGCGTCAGCTGAACGCCTGCGCCGCCACGCCGCGCGCGGGCGGCGAACTCAACGATGACAGTTTGCGGTAAACCGAACGTAAGGCGTCAGGCGCGACGCAATTCCCTCGGAATGCGAGTAGTTTGGACCGCCGCCGCCGGTTGTCAACCGGCAATCGCCGGAGCGGCCTCATCTTTGCGTGCGCCACGCCCCCTTCGGCGGCGCAGGCGGCTCATCAGCATGTAGACGGCGGGCGTCGTGTAGAGGGTCAGGATTTGCGAGGCGACGAGCCCGCCCACGACGGTAATCCCCAGCGGACGGCGCAGTTCCGAACCCGGGCCTTCGCCGAGCGCCAGCGGCAGGGCGCCCAGGAGGGCCGCGAGCGTGGTCATCAGGATGGGCCTGAACCGCTGCAGGCACGCGGCCCGCGCCGCCGCGCGCGCGTCGAGCCCCGAGCGCTCCGCCGCGATGGCGAAGTCCACCATGATGATCCCGTTCTTCTTCACGATGCCGATGAGCAGCACGATGCCGATGAAGGCGACCAGCGTCAGCTCCGTGCCCAGCGCGTTCAGGGCCAGCAGCGCGCCGAGCCCCGCCGGGGGCAGGGTGGAGAGGATGGTGAGGGGGTGGACGAGGCTTTCATAGAGCACGCCCAGGATGATGTAGATCGTCACCAGCGCCGCGAGAATGAGCCAGAGCTGGCTTTGGGCGTTGTCCCGGAAGGCTTTCGCGTCCCCCGCGAAGTCCGCCGAGATGGCGTCCGGCAGGCGCAGCTCGCCCACCGCCTGCCGCAACGCCGCGTTGGCGGCGTCGAGCGTGGAGCCGGGCGCGACGTCGTACGTGAAGGTGACGGCCGGCAGGTGCCCCTGATGGTTGACGCTGAGCGTGCCCTGCTGGCGCTCCACCCGGGCGAGGCTGGCGAGCGGGATCTGCCGCCCCCCGGCGCCCGTCACGTGCAGGCCCATCAGGTCGTTGGGATCGCGTTGCCGCTCGGGGGCGACCTCCAGCACCACCCGGTACTGGTTGCGGTCCGTGTAGATGGTGGAGACCTGCCGCTGGGTGAAGGCGTCCGCCAGCGCGCTGGAAATGTCCTGCACGCTCACGCCCAGCCGCGCCGCCGCGGGGCGGTCGATGACGATGCTGGCCTGAAGGCCGCCGCGGGAGGCGTCGCTCGCCACGTCCACCAGTTGCGGCGCCTGCCGCAGACGGGCGAGCACGCGGTCGGTTTGCGCCAGAAGCAGCGCGTAATCGCCGCTCCACAGGGTGAACTGGTATTGCGAGCGCCCCTCGCGCCCGCCCGCGCGCACGTCCTGCATGGGCCAGAGGAACACCTGTACGCCGATCAGCCGCGCCAGTTGCGGGCGCAGGCGGGCCAGCACCTCGCGGGAGCTTGCGCCGCGCAGCGCCTCGGGTTTCAGCGCCACCGTGAAGCGCCCGTTGTTGGCCGACGAGCCGCCGACGAACGAGGCGGTGGACTCCACCGCCGGGTCGGCCATGACGATGGCCGCCGCGCGCTGCTGCAAGGCCAGCATGGCTTCGAACGAGGTGTCGGGCGGGGCTTCCGACCAGCCGCCCAGAAGGCCGCTGTCGTCCTGGGGGAACCAGCCTTTCGGGGTCGTGCGGTAAAGCTGCACGGTGAGCGCCGCGACGCAGACGAGGAGCATCGCCATGAGCACGGGATGGCGTAGCGCGGGATCCAGCGTGCGGGCGTAGAAGCGCTCCAGGCCTTCGAGGGCGCCTTCGACGATCCTGTCGAAGCGCGAGCGCGCGCCATGCAGCGCGGGCATGAACTGACCGCAGATCATCGGCGTGATCGTCAGCGACACAGCCATGGAGATGAGGATCGCGAAGGAGAGCGTCAGGGCGAACTCGCGGAACACGCGCCCCACGACGCCGCCCATGAACATCAGCGGGATGAAGGCGGCGACCAGCGACAGGCTCATGGACACGACCGTGAAGCCGATCTGCCGCGCGCCCACGAGCGCGGCCTCGAGCCGGCCCATGCCGCGCTCCATGTTGCGATGGATCGTCTCGATCATCACGATGGCGTCGTCGACCACGAAGCCGACCGCGATGGTGATGGCCATCAGCGAGAGGTTGTCGAGGCTGAAGCCCCACGCCCACATGAGTGCGAACGTGCCCGCGAGCGACAGCGGCACGGCGACGGCGGCCGCCGCCGTCGAGGCGAGCCTGCGCAGAAACAGGAACACCACAAGGGTGACGAGCGCGATGGTGATCCACAGCGTTTTCTGAAGGTCGAGGATCGACGCCCGGATGGTGGTGGAGCGGTCCGACATCACCGCGACGTCGACGCCTGCGGGCATGAAGCGCGAAAGATCGGGCAGCACGGCCTTCACGCCGTCGATGGTCTCGATGACGTTGGCGCCGGGCTCCTGCGTCACGTTGACGATGATGGCGGGCTTGCCGTTGAACCAGCCGGCGGAGCGCGTGTTGCGCACGCCCTGCGACACGTCGGCGACGTCGCGCAGGCGCACGTTGGCGCCGTTGCCGGTGCGCACGATGGTCGCGGCGAACTCCGCCGCGCTGTCCAGCCGCGCGTCCATGTCGATGGTCTCGGACCGCTCGCCGTCTAAGGCGCCCAGCGGCGAGGCCGCGCTGGCGGCCGCGATGGCCGTGCGCACTTGCGCCAGCCCCAGCCCCATGGCGGCGAGCCGCGCGGGATCCACCCGAACCCTGATGGCGGGCTGCTCGGCGCCGTTCACCGTGACCTCGCCGACGCCGCGCACCTGCGCGAGCCGCTGGGCGAGAAGGGAATCGGCGATGTCGAACAGCGCCGGGGGCGCCAGCGCATCCGACGTCACGGCGAGGATGAGCACGGGCCGGGCGTTGGGGTTCACCTTGCGGATCGACGGAAAGCTGGGCATGTCGCCCGGCAGGTCCGGCACGGCGGCGTTGAGCGCGGCCTGCACGTCCTGCGCGGCGCTCTCGATCTTTCGCCTCAGGTCGAACTGCAAAACGATCCGCGTCGAGCCGGACGAGGACGACGAGGTCATTTCGGTGACGCCCGGAATGGAGCCCAGCGTGCGCTCCAGCGGCGCGGCGACGCTGGCCGCAATGGTCTGCGGGTCCGCGCCCGGGCGGCTGGCGGCGACCACGATGGTGGGGATCTCCACCGACGGCATGCTGGCCACCGGCAGGAACGGATACGCCACGGCGCCGGCGAACATCAGCGCGATGGCCACAAGGGTCGCGGCCACCGGGCGGCGGATGAACAGGCCCGAGAGGCCGCCGGTCATGTTGGCGCGCCCTGGCTTTGCGCCTTCGCGAGCGCGTCTTTCGCGCTGCGCTTGGGCGCGCCGCCCAGCCGCAGCCGCAGGCGCTCCACCGCCAGATAGACGACGGGAGTCGTGTAGAGCGTCAGCAGCTGGCTGAGCAGCAGGCCGCCCACGATGGAGACGCCCAGCGGAATGCGCAATTCGCTGCCGGGGCCCGAACCCAGCGCCAGCGGCAGCGCGCCGAACAGCGCCGCCAGCGTGGTCATCATGATCGGGCGAAAGCGCAGATGGCTTGCGCGCACGATGGCGTCATGGGGCGAGAGGCCTTCGCGGCGCTCCGCGTCCAGCGCGAAATCGATCATCATGATCGCGTTCTTCTTCACGATGCCCATTAGCAGCAGGATGCCGATGAGCGCGATGATCGACAGGTCAAGCCGCGCCGCCTGCAAGGCCAGCAGCGCGCCCACGCCCGCCGAGGGAAGCGTGGTGAGGATGGTGAGCGGATGCGCGAAGCTCTCATAGAGAACGCCCAGCACGATGTAGATGGAGACGACCGCCGCCAGGATGAGCCACGGCTGGTTGGCGAGCGAACTCTGGAATTCGGCGGCGTCCGCGTGGAAGCTCGTGACGATTGTGTCCGGCATGGCGATCGCGGCTTTCGCCTGCGCGATGGCCCGCACGGCTGCGTCCAGCGACGCGCCGTCCGCGAGGTCGAAGCTCAGGGTGGCGGCGGGAAACTGGTCCTGATGGGCCACCAGAAGGGGCGCGGTGGTGCGCACCACCCTGGCGAAGGATTCCACCGGCACCTGCGCGCCGCCGGCGCCGGGCACGAACAGGCGCGCAAGGGAGGCGGGATCGTTCTGGTATCGGGGCGCCGCCTCCAGCACGACGCGGTACTGGTTCGTCTGCTCGTAGATTGTCGAAATCTGGCGTTGCGCGAACGCGCTGTTGAGCGTGTCGGCGACGCTCTGGATGGAGACGCCGAGGCGCGCGGCCTTTTCGCGGTCGATGTCGAGGAAAGCCCGCAGGCCGCCCTCCTGGGTCTCGGAGGCCACGTTGCGCAGGGCCGGAGAATCCTGCAAGCGCGCCCGCAGGCGACCGGCCCAATGGGCGAGGTCGGTCGAGGACGCGCCCGCCAGCGTGTACTGGTATTGCGACCGGCTGGCGCGCGTCGTGATCTGGATATCCTGCACGGGCGCGAGATATAGCTCCGCGCCCGGCGTGGCGGCGGCGGCGGCGCGCAGGCGCGCGGCGACCTGCTCGGCGCTCGCCGAGCGCTGCTCCCTGGACTTCAGCACGATGGTGAGCCGGGCCGTGTTGCCCGTCGCGTTGAGAGGGCCGACGCCCAGCACCGAGACGACGCTGGCGACGTCAGCGTCCTCCTGCAGGCGACGGGCGACCTCGTCCTGCAGGGAGGTCATCTCGCGGAAGGACGCGTCCGGGCGCGCCTCCAGCACGGCTGTGACAAGGCCAGTGTCCTGCGCGGGCAGGAAGCCCTTCGGGCTTGCGACATACAGGAAAGCCGTGAGGACGAACGCCCCGAAGGTGAGCCACAGCATCGCGCCCTGATGGCGCAGCGCGACCGCCAGCGTGCGCTCGTAGCCGCGCGCCATCCACGTCATGGGCGCTTCCAGCAGGCGCATGGCGGCGTTGTCGCGGGCGTCCTCGCCGGGCTTCAGCCACAAGGCGCAGAGCATGGGGGTCAGCGTCAACGCGACGATCGCCGACACCACCACGGCGATGGCGAGCGTCAGGGCGAACTCGCGGAACATGCGGCCCACGAGGCCCGTCATGAACAACAGCGGGATGAACACCGCGACCAGCGAGACGGTGAGGGACACGATGGTGAAGCCGATCTCGCGCGCGCCGTCCACCGCCGCCGCCAGTGGGTGCTTGCCCTTCTCGATGTTGCGATGGATGTTCTCGATCATCACAATGGCGTCGTCCACCACGAAGCCGGACCCAATGGTGAGCGCCATGAGCGACAGGTTGTCGAGGCTGAAGCCCGCCAGGTCCATGATGGCGAACGTCGCCACGATGGAGAGCGGCAGGGTGGCGGCTGCGACCAGCGTCGCCCGCAGGCTGCGCAGGAAGAGCAGCACCACCAGCACCACGAGCCCGACGCTGAGCACGAGGGTGAACTCCACCTCCGCAACCGACGCCCTGATTGTCTGCGTGCGGTCCTGCACGATCTGCGCCGACACGCCGGCGGGCATCAGCCGCTCGATGCGCGGGGCCTCGCGGCGCAGCCGGTCCGCCGTCTCGATGATGTTGGCGCCGGGCTGCTTCTGCACGTCGAGGATCACCGCCTGCCGCCCGTTCAGCCAGCCGCCGACGCGCACGTTCTCCAGCCCTTCGACCACGTCGGCGACGTCGCGCAGCAGCACGGGCGCGTTGTTGCGCGTGGCGACCACGATGTCGCGATAGGCGCCCGCTGCTGCGATCTGGTCGTTGGCGGAGATGATCCACGCCTGCCGCGCGCCGTCGAGCGCGCCCTTCGAGCCCGACACGTTGGCGCCCACGATGGCGAGCCGCAGGTCGTCAATGCCGATGCGATATGCGCTGAGCCTGGCGAGATCGGCCTGGATGCGGATGGCGGGGCGCACGCCGCCCTGGATGGCGACGCGCCCCACGCCGCTGATTTCGGACAGGCGCGGGGACACGAGCGTGTCGGCGAGGTCGCTCAGCGCGCGCAATTCCAGCGTATCGGACACCAGCGCCATGGAGAGGATGGGCGCGTCGGCGGGGTTCACCTTCGCGTATGTCGGGGGATAGGGCAGCGTGCGGGGCAGGATGGACGAGGCGGCGGTGATGGCGGCCTGAACGTCCTGCGCGGCGGATTCGATGTTGCGGCCGATGTCGAATTGCAGCGTGATCTGGCTGAGGCCGTAGGACGATTGCGACGACATGCCCGCCAGCGCCTGGATCTGCCCGAACTGGCGCTCCAGCGGCGCGGTGACCACCGCCCCCACGGTCTCCGGATTGGCGCCCGGCCATTGGGTGCGCACGAGGATGGTGGGGAAATCCACTTGCGGCAGGGAGGAGACCGGCAGGCGCCAATAGCCCAGCAGCCCGCACAGCAGCACCGCCACGGCCAGCAGGCCGGTGGCGACGGGGCGCAGGATGAAGGGCGTCGAGATGCTCATCCGGGCGCGCTCATCCGCGCCGTCCGCGTCCGCGCTGGGGGCGCTCCGTTTCGGCGGCGGCTGGAGCGGGCTGCGCCTCGTCGTCCATCTGCACGCTCACGCGGGCGTTGTCGGTGAGCCGCCCGAAGCCGGTGGTCACCACGCGGTCGCCCGCCGCCAGCCCGCCTTCCACCACGGCGCGTTGTTCGTCCTGCCGGGCCAGCGTCACCTGCGTGATCTTCACGACGTCGTCGTCGCGGACCACGTACACGAAGGCGCCGCGCGGCCCGCGCTGGATCGCCGCGGACGGGACGACGAGCGCGCCCGCGAGCGTGTCCACGAACACCCGCACGTTGACGAACTGCCCGGGCCACAGGCGCATCTGGTCGTTGGCGAAGCTCGCCTTGATGCGGACCGTGCCGGTGGTCTGGTCCACGAGGTTGTCCACCACCTCGACCCGGCCCGCCTCGATGACGCCCGCATTGTCGGGCTCCAGCGCCTGCGCCACGACGGCGCCGCGCCCGGTTGCTGCGTTAATGGCGCTCAATTGCTGCTGCGGCAGGTTGAAGATGACCCCGATGGGCTTCATCTGCGTGACGGTCACGACGCCCGTGGCGTCGCTGGCGCGCACGATGGCCCCGGGGTCCACGGCGCGGATGCCCGTGCGGCCGTCGATGGGCGCGCGGATGGTCGTGTAGTCCAGCGTCACGCGGGCGTTGTCGACGTTGGCCTGCGCGAGCTGCACCTGCGCCTTCAATTGCGCCACCATGGCGGCCTGCGTGTCGGCCTGCTGCTGCGAGCCGAAGCTGGATTTAGCCAGCCGCGCGTAGCGATCCAGATCGAGCTTCGCGTTGGCGAGCTGCGCTTCGTCCTGCGCCTTCTTGGCGACGGTCTGGTCGTACAGCGCCTGGTAGCTGCGCGGATCGATGCGGGCCAGCACGTCGCCGGCCTTCACCTCCTCGCCTTCGCGGAAGGCGATCTCCAGCAGGCGGCCTTCCACCTGCGCGCGCACCAGCACGCTGTTCAGCGGCTGCACGGCTCCCACGGCGTCCGCCGTGACCGGCACGTCCTCGCGCCTGGCCCGCGTGGCGATGACCGGGATGGGGGGCTGCGGACCGCGCGCGCCGCCGCGCCCGGGGCTCGCGGTCGCCGCCTCCTGCCGCGGCAGGGAGCTGAAAGGCAGCTCGATCCAGCGCGACCAGTGCGCGTACGCGGCGCCTGCGGCCAGTATCAGCAAGGCCAGAAGCGCCTTCCTCATTGGGCCGCCTCCACGATGGCAGCAGGCGCGCGCTCGAACCCGCCGCCGAGCGCCTGGTAGAGCGACACCTGGGCGAGCAGGCGCTGGTAGCGCGCGAGGGCGGCCGCGTCCTGCGCGGCGAACAGGGTCGTTTGCGTGTTGAGCAGGATCACGATGTCGACCGTCCCTTCGCGCAGGCGCTCCTGCGTGATGTCATAGGCGCGCCGGGCGGCCGCGACCGCGACGGCCCGCAGGCGTTCCGTTTCCGCGCTCTTGCGCACGGCCACAAGCGCGTTCTCCACGTCCGTCAGCGCGCTCGCGATGGCGCGCGCGTAGGCGGCGAGCAATTCGTCCCGGCGGGCGCGCTGGTTGGCGAGCTGGGCCTCCAGATTGTAGCCGTCGAAAATGGGCTGCGTCAGCCCCGCCGCCAGCGACAGCGCAAGGGCCTCGGGCCGCAGCAGGTTGCGCAGCGCGGCGCTCTCCAGCCCGCCGCCGCTCGTGAGCGCGATGGTGGGCAGGAAAGCCGCGCGGGCGGCGGCCACGTTCGCCTTCGCGCTTTCGAGGCGCGCCTCGGCGGCGGCCACGTCCGGCCGCCGGAACAGGAGTTGCGACGGCAGGCCGGCGCGCACGGCGGGGAGGGCGAGGGAGCGCAGCGGCGCGCCGCGCACCTCGCGGGCCCGGGGCGCCTGGCCGGCCACGAGCGCCACGAGGTTGCGCGCCTGCTCGGCCTGCTGCTCGTAGCCCGGCGCGTTGGCGCGCAGGTTCGCCAGCACGCTTTCCTGCTGGGCCAGATCGAGCGCGTTGGCGGTGCCGACTTCCACGCGCGCGCGAATGGCGGCCAGCACCCGCTCGGCGATGCGGACGTTGTCGCGCAGGAGCGCCAGCCGGTCCTGCGCGACCGCGAGCTGGAAGTAGGCGTTGGCGAGGGAGGCCAGCGTGGCGACAGACAGCGTCTCGTAATCGAACCGGCTCGCCAGCGCGGTCTGCGCGGCGGCCTGCGCGCCCGCCCGGTTGCGGCCCCAGAAATCCAGCACGTAGCTGGCCGACAGCCCAGCCCCGAAGCGGTTGCCGAGGGAAGCCTCGAAAGGTCCGTCCCGGCGGCGCAGCGTGCCGGGATTGAGGCTGCGGGCGGCGTCGGCCGAGGCCGAGAGCTGCGGATAAAGCGCCGAGGCGGCGACCCCCGCGAGGGCGTCCGCCTGCGCGACGCGGGCCGCGGCGGCCTCAAGATCGTAGTTCGCCTCGATCGCCTGCGCGCCGAGGCCGGCGAGTTCGCGCGAGCCGAACGTCGCGAGCCAGTCGCGGCTCACCGAAGGCGCGCCGCTCGCGGGCGCGCTCCGGTAGCTGGCCGGGGCGGCGGGCGTGAGCACGCTCGCGTCCTCGCCAGCGCCTACGCAACCTGCGAGCCCGCCTGCGGCGAGCGCAAGCGCCGCGAGCCGCGCCCCGCGGGCCCTGAGTGACTTCCCGACCTGATCCGCCTTCAAAACGACATCCGCAAAACAACATCCGCCTGAACTGGCCCCGCGGCGCATCCGCCTGCGGAACCCGCCGATTGTGTGGCCCGGCCGCGCGCGCTAACGCGGGCTGGGCTTGCGCAGGACCGTGAACCAGCGCCGCCCGCGCCGCAAGTTACAGGTGCGTCATCGGCGGGCCATGCGCGGCGCGCGAGCACGGCGGGCGCCCGGCGGCTGTCCTTCGATCCGGGCGAAACGGCTTGGAAAATAAGAGCAAGCGCTTGAATTCCCGCCCGCCTGGGATAAGCTTGATCCTTGCAGTTATTTTTGGCCAAGGATCATCCCATGCGTTTCAATCTCGTGCTCGCCGCCGCCGCGCTCCTGCTGGGCGCCGCGACTGCGCAAGCGGCCAATCGCAAGGTCGACATCGTCAACGAGACCGGCGCGACCATGACGGAGTTCTATGCGTCCGTGGGCAGCACGAACTCGTGGGAAGAGGACATTCTGGGGGACGACGAGCTTGAGGACGGCGACACCGTGGAGGTGAACGTCGACGACGGCTCCAACAAGTGCATCTACGATTTCCGCGCGGTCTTCGACAACGGCGCAGAGGCGGTGAAGCGCGGCGTCAACGTCTGCCAGATCTCCACCTTCACGTTCACGCGATAAGAACGCCGGGGCCGCAGGAGCGCGCATCCGAGCGCGCCTGCGGCCATGCCGGGATTATTTGCGCAGCGCCGGGTCCTCGCCCTTGGAGTGGCGCTTGGCTTCCTCTTCGGCGCGGCGCAGTTCGTCGCCCTCGGCCCCTTCAAGCGCCTTGCGGGCTTCCTCGGCCTTCGCCGGGGCCTTGCCGCTCTGGGCGAAGCGGGTCGTTTCCTCGTTGTAGGCCTTCGCGGCGCCGCGATTCCCCTCGCCCTGGTTGCCGCTCATGTCGTGGCCGTCCTTCTTGCCTGCACCGGTCATGCGCCCGTCTCCCTCGTCGCTGAATTGGGTCTCAAGGCGGAACGCCAGCCCGATACGCGGGTTCCTTCCAGGACGGGCGGCCAATCCGTGACGGCGCGACGTGCGTATGCATTGCGTGGCGTCCACATTACGTAACCGTCATGCAATTCATTTGACGGCGCCCTCTTTCGGCCACGGTTGGCGCCCCCTATATGTTCACGCACGCAGTCGGCGTCATGCGGCTGCAGAGGATCGCCCGTCAGGGGATCCATGGAGGAGAGAATGAGCGCTGCGCTTCCGGCACTTTCCGCTGAAAACGGACTGTCCCGCTATCTCGCAGAGATCCGCCGGTTTCCCATGTTGCAGCCGGAGGAAGAATACATGCTCGCCAAGCGTTGGCGCGAGCACGGGGACCGTCAGGCCGCCCAGAAGCTGATCACCTCGCATCTGCGGCTGGTGGCGAAGATTTCCATGGGCTATCGCGGCTACGGCCTGCCGATCGGGGAAGTCGTCTCCGAGGGCAACGTCGGCCTCATGCAGGCCGTGAAGCGGTTCGAGCCCGAAAAGGGCTTCCGTCTCGCGACCTACGCCATGTGGTGGATCCGCGCCTCGATCCAGGAATACATCCTGCGCTCGTGGTCGCTGGTGAAGATGGGCACGACGGCGAACCAGAAGAAGCTGTTCTTCAACCTGCGCAAGGCCAAGAGCCAGATTTCGGCCCTCGAGGAGGGCGACCTGCGCCCCGAGCAGGTGAAGATCATCGCCACCAAGCTCGGCGTGCCCGAGCAGGACGTGATCGACATGAACCGCCGCCTGGGCGGCGACGCGTCGCTCAACGCGCCCATCCGCCAGGAGGGCGAGGGCGAGTGGCAGGATTGGCTCGTGGACGACAGCACCAGCCAGGAATCGATCCTGATGGAGCAGGAGGAGTCGAGCAATCGCCTCTCGGCCCTGCGCCAGTCGCTCGGCGTGCTGAACGATCGAGAGCGCCGCATCTTCGAGGCGCGCCGCCTGTCGGAGGACCCGATCACCCTCGAGCAATTGTCCGAGGAATTCGGCATCTCGCGCGAACGCGTGCGCCAGATCGAGGTGCGCGCCTTCGAGAAGGTGCAGGCCGCCGTGAAGGCCGGCGTCGCCCGGCTGGAGACGCTGCCCGCGCCCAACCAGACGCCGTCGCTGCCGGCGCACTGAGCGCCGCGCGCCGCGCCATGAAACAGAAAGCCGCCCGGTCGCCCGGGCGGCTTTTTTCGTTTCGCGCAGACGTCGCCGCTACTTCTGCCAGGCCACGAAGGCGAGATCGAAGGCGCGTTCGCCCGGAGGACCCTTCTCGATGGTGATCTTGGCGATGCGTCCGTCCGTCAGCCGAAGCGGGAAGTCGAACCAGCCGCGCGTCCGGATCAGCTCCATGTTGCGCGCCACGAAGGCCGGTTCGCCGGTCAGCGCGACGATAAAGATGTTGTCGGTGATCTTCGCCTGCACGCCCGCGAGCGCGTCCACGGCCTGCGAGCTTTCGTTGCGGACCTGAGGGGTTCCGATCTCGGCCACCGCGGGCAACTTGGCGTCCGCGTCGCTCAGGAAGCGGAACGTCATCGTGTGCGAGGCGCGCAGCGTGGGATCGTTGTTCTTTTCGATCAGCACCGTGAGGCGCATTCCCACCGCGCCGACGTCCACCTCGGCCCGGACCGCCTGCTGCGGCGGGCCGCCGCCGCGCTGCGTGGTCTCGCTGCGCCATACGGCGGCGCCCACGTGGGTGTCGATGTTCTGCTGGTCGCTGAGGGACGCCTGCACCAGAAGCGCCGCCCGCTGCGGGGCGGGAGCCGCCGCGGGGTCCGTCGCCGGGGGCTGCTGGGGCCGCTGGGCCGGGGCCGCTGAGTCGGCGGGCG
>JAQGJX010000030.1 GCA_028290405.1 Hyphomicrobiales bacterium | reverse complement strand
CGAAGGTGTAGCGCAGGGCGCCGCTGTTCACGTCCGTGCCCACGAGGCCGAACAGCAAGCCCACCAGCACCATCGCGATGGCCTTCACCACCGAGCCGTGCGCGAGCACCACCGCCATGAGAAGGCCAAGCGCCATCAGGGAGAAATAGTCAGGCGAGTTGAACTGCTGCGCCAGGGCCGCGAGGGGCGGCCCAAAGGCGGCGATGAACACAGTGCCGACGCAGCCCGCAAAGAACGAGCCCAGCGCCGCGATGCCCAGCGCAGCGCCCGCGCGGCCCTGCCGGGCCATCTGGTAGCCGTCCATGCAGGTGACGACCGACGAGGATTCGCCCGGCATGTTGACCAGGATCGACGTGGTCGAACCGCCATACTGCGCGCCGTAGTAGATGCCCGCGAGCATGATGAGCGAGGAGAGCGGATCAAGCCCGTAGGTGATCGGCAGCAGCATCGCGATGGTGGGGATCGGGCCGATGCCCGGCAGCACGCCGATCAGCGTGCCCAGCAGGCAACCCAGCATGGCGAAGCCAAGGTTCTGCAGCGACGCAGCCGCGGAGAACCCGGTGATCAGGTTGTCGAACATATCCATGGTCGCTTACCTGGCCCAGAATGCGGGCATCGGCTGACCGAGGCCGTAGATGAAGATCGACACGCTGAAGACCGCGAGAATGACGGACAGGATCGCCGTCTCGCCCCATCGGGTGCGCTCGTTGCCGGCGGCGGCCACGAAGGTGACCAGGATCGCCGTGAGCGCGAGGCCGATGTATTCGATGGCGGCGCCAAACAGCAGGATGGCGGCGCACACGAAGAAGATCGGGCGAAGCCTGGTGCTCCGGATCGGCGGCCCGTCGAACATGAAGGCCTTCACGCCGATGAGCGCCCCGATGGCCAGAATCAGCCAGCTCAGGATGGTGGGGAAAAAGCCCGGGCCCATGCGGGCCGACGAACCAAAATTCAGATCGCGGCCGAAATAGACCCCGGCGAGGCCAATCAGCATCAGGACCGCGGCTGCGCCGATATCCTGCGGACTTCTTACGCGCAGCATGACGCCTCCGTCAGGCATGCGGGCTTCTTGCAATCTTGAGCGACGTTCACTTTCGTCCTCCCCGGCTTCTTTCGCGGCGCGTATCGCGCGACTCGATCAGCGCTTGTCGATCGGCGCTTGTGTTGGCACGAGTATAGCCCCCGCTTTCGGACGCCACAACCATCCGCGAGCCCTGAAAGATAAGCTGAACGCGAAGTCGTCCGCACGGAACGCCCGCGCCCGGGCGGGGTTGTCCGCGCGACTTCTTGGAACGCGACAGGAGACAACCATGGCCGCGCGCGACCGCGATCCCACGTCCGACCAGCCTTCCGAACGCCGTCCCCACGTGCCCCCGGAACAGACCTCCGTGAACGTCCAGAGGCAGGCTCCCATGGCGCCGGGCTCCGACGGCGAGGACTACGAGGCGGACTCCGACCGCATCGACCCCCAGGACGAACCGGCCCACGCGCCGGACGAGAAGGACGTTGGGCCGGTGGCGGACCGCGCCCGTGGCGAACAAGCCCTGTGGGACAGGCAGGACGCGGATCCCGAGGGCGAGGAGGACGCCGACGACGACGCGGAGGGCTGATGCAAACGCCAACGGTTTGAGCGACCGTTTTAATCGAGGTTTAAATTGTCTGGATCAAGCTTGAGCCTCGTGTTCAGGCGGGATGGAGGCCAGTGTGATCCGGAAAAGCGTGTTCGCCGCGTGTTGCGCCGCAGGGTTTCTGGGCGCGGGAGCGGGTTCTGCGGAAGCGTTCACGATTCTGCTGAAGGGGCGCGCCAACCTGTGCGCGGAAGTGCTCGACAACAAGTTGCAGGCCGGCGCGCCGATCGTCCTTGGCGCCTGCAATTCCGAGCAGGAGAACCAGAGTTTCGCCATGGACGCGCGCTTGGGCGGCGTCTGGGTCGTCGACGACAAGAACGTCAACCTTTGCGTGGACGCCGCCGAGGGCGCGCCGCTGGCGCTGCGCGAGTGCGACAAGGTGACGGTGGTGTGGCGCTACAAGCGCACGGGCTCGCTGGCCTCGGACACGGGCCTGTGCTGGGAAGTGGCGCAGAACAGGCAGGCCGCCGGAACCGCGCTCATCGCCGCAAAGTGCCAAGCGGGCCCGGGGCAGGCGTTCTCGGCGAACATGTAGGATTCGCCGGGACCGGGCGCCGGCAGGGGCCTAAAGCCCCCGCAACTGCGGCGCGACCTCCGCGGCGAAGAGCGCCGTGCTCTTGCGCACCAGATCGTCCGGCAAAGTTCCGAACTGGATCATCGGCACCATGATGCGGAAGCCCGTCCGCTCATGGACCTCGCGGATGCGCGCCGCCACGGTCTTGGGGCTGCCGACGATGCAATTGCCGCGCGAGAGCAGGTCGGACAGCGTCTGCTTCTCCGTCGCCAGCCCCTTGCGGAACTCCATCATGGCCTGGAAGGAGCGGATGGACGTGTAGCCCGGCGGGAACAGGTATTCCGTCGGAATGTGGAAGAAGTGGTTGAACAGCGCCTCGATGTGGACGGCGGCTTCCTGCGCGGCGAGTTCGTCGGTCTCGGCGACGTACACCGGAGTCGACCAGCCGAGCTGGTCCCCGCTCGCCTCATAGCCGTAGCCCGCCGCCGCCTTGCGGTAGGCCTCGTGGAACTTGACCACCGTTTCGGTGGGGCTGAAGGCCATGATGACCGGGTATTTGCGTTCCGGCGCCGCCGCCCAGTCGATCGTCTCGCCGGATCCTTGCGAGGGAATCCACACGGGCGGATGGGGCAATTGCACGGGCCGGGGCCACAGCGTCACGTAATTGAGATTGTAATGCTCGCCCTCGAACGGGAAGGGCCCGTCCTTCGTCCACGCCTGCACGATGAGGTCGTGGGCCTCGTGAAAGCGCTCGTGCGAGTAGATCGGGTTCGTCATGGACGAATGGTATTCGCAGCCGATGCCGCGCACGAAGCCCGCGATGATGCGCCCGTCCGACAGGTTGTCGAGCATGGCGAACTCTTCCGCGATGGCGACCGGGTTGGCCACGAGCGGCAAGGCGCGGCCGATGATGGCGATCTTCACGTCCATGCCGCGCGTGCGCTCGATGAGCGCGCTGGCGATGAGGTTGGGGGCGGGCATCAGTCCGTAGGCGGTCTGATGATGCTCGTTGACGCAAATTCCCTCGAACCCGCATTCGGCGGCGTGCACCAGCTGGCCAATGTATTCGGCGTAGAGCGAGGGGCCCTTAGAGCGGTCCCACATGTGGTTGGGCAGGTTGACCCAGTAGGAGCGATGCTGGTCCGCCTCGGCGAAATCGAGGTGGCGATAGGGCATCAGGTGGAAGGCGTGGAACTGCATCAGTGCGCCTCGCGGATGAAGCTTGCGACCTTGTCGGCGACCGCCTGCGGATGCTCGACATGGGGCAGGTGCCCGCACGCCGGCACGCGGCTGAGGCGGGCGTGCGGCAGCGCGTCGGTCCAGGATTTCGCGATGGCGATGGGGGCGATCTGGTCCTCGTCGCCCCATACCAGATGGACGGGCGCGCGCAGACGGTCCGTCCAGCGGGTGAGCTCGGGCGAGAAGAATCGCGGGCTCCAGCCCAGGCGCGTGGTGGCGTAGCGGCTTTGCAGCGCGGCCGCCGTGTCCTCGCGCGACATGGGCCGGTCCAGAACCGCCTGCGCCATCTCGGCGCTATGGAACGTGCCGCGCGCGTTCTCGGGCGGCGTCCAGATGAACACGTCGCCGAACGGCGTCCCCAGGGCGCGCAGGCCCAGCGGGGCCAGCAGGGTGATGGACTTGAACAGATGCGGCGAGCGCACGGCGGCCTCCGCGGCCGCCCAGCCGCCCAGCGAGGCGCCGACGACGTGAACGGGGCCAATGTTCAGCGCCTCGATCAGTTCAAGATAGAACAACGCGAGGTCGCCCATGGTCTTCAGCCAGTCCGGCGTCGCCGTGCGGCCGAATCCCGGATGTTCCGGCGCGACCACGTCGTGCCCCTGCGCCAGCGCATGCAGAAACGGCTCCCGGCCGCCGTAGGAATCCTCGGCGTCGAGATAGAGCACGGGCGCGCCGGCGCCTGCGCGCCAGTAGGAAACGTCGACGCCCTTGAGGGCCAAGCTGTGCGTGCGCTCCACGCATTCCTCCACGTTCGCTCCGGTCTCGGCGGCCGGATTTGACGGGACATTGGCGCGCGGCGCGCGGGTTTGCAAGGCCCGCCTTGGCGCTGTTATGTTGCCGGCAACGGCGCAGCATCGCGTCATCCAGGGAGGAATTTCATGCGCTCAAAGCTGTTGGCCTGCGTCGGCGCCGCCGCCGTCGCCGTCCTGTCCACGCCCTTCGCGGTGTCCGCCCAGACGGCGGAGCCGTTGAAGATCGGCGTGCTCATGCCCACCAGCGGCGTGTTCGGCGCGCTTGGCGAACGCCAGCTCAAGGGCATGCGCTTCGCCATCGAGGAAGCGGGCGGGGAAGTCGCCGGGCGCAAGATCGAGCTCAAGACCGAAGATTCGGAAGGCAACCCGTCGGTCGGCCTGCAGAAGGCCCGCAAGCTCGTGGGCGCCGACAAGGTGGACGTGATGGCGGGCGTCATCAGCTCGGCGGTCGCGCTCGCCGTGGCGCCGTACCTGTCGGGCCAGAAGGTGCCGCTCGTCATCTCCAACGCCTCGACGGACCTGCTGAGCGGCGAGAAATGCGACCCGTTCGTGTTCCGCGTCTCCTATTCCAGCGCGCAGATCACCCGTCCCATCGGCACGTGGATGGCCAAGAACGTCGCCGGCAAGAGCATCTACATCCTGGCGTCCGACTATGTCGCGCCTCATGAATACGTGAAGGCGTTCAAGGAGAGCTTCCTTGAGGGCGGCGGCAAGATCGTCGGCGAGGCGTTCCCGCCCTTCGGCAAGACGCAGGATTACGGCCCCTATCTCTCGCAAGCCCGCGCGGCCAATCCGGGCGCGATCTTCGGCGTGTTCTTCGGGTCGGAGGCGCTCACCTTCGTCAAGCAGTACGATTCCTTCGGCATGAAGCAGTCGATCCCGCTCTATGGCCCCATCGGCATCACGCCCCCGGTGCTGTTCGGCGCGCAGGGGCCTGCGGCCCTCGACGTGATCTCCAGCGCCAATTACGTGGCCGAGCTGGAGCACAAGGAGAACGTGGCCTTCCGCACCGCCTACGAGAAGAAGTTCGGCGAGACCCCGGAGGAGTTCGCCGTCATGGGCTACGACGCGATCCGCTTCATCATCGACGCCGTGAAGGCGCGCGGCGGCGACACCAAGGACCGCCCGGCGCTCATCTCGGCCATCGAGAAGGTTTCCTACGTCGGCCCGCGCGGCCCCATGGCGATGGGCGCCAACCGGCAGGCGACCCAGAACGTCTACATCGTGAAGACGGTGAAGAAGGGCGACGGGCTGGGCTTCCAGGTCGTGGACACCATCGCGAACTACAAGGACCCCGTCACGGGCTGCAAGCTCTGACGGCGGCACGGCTGGTCCGCGCGCCGCGTGGGCCAGCGCTATTCTTCAACACGAGTCGCGCATGACCTCCGCCAGCCCCCTCTACGGGCCCAACAAGCTCAAGCTCGGAACCTTCGGGCTCAACGTCGACGGCGCCTGCGCCATTACCAGCATCGACGGCATGTTCCATCCCACATGGGACAACGTGCTCGACCTGACGGGCGCCGCCGACGCCGCCGGGTTCGAGGCGCTCGTGCCGGTCGCCCGCTGGCGGGGCTTTGGGGGCGAGACGAACTTCAACGGCGCGTGCTTCGAGACCTACACGTGGGCGGCGGGCGTCGCTGCGTCCACCAGGCGCGCGGGCGTGTTCGCGACCTCGCACGTGCCCACCATCCATCCCATCGTGGCCGCCAAGCAGGCGACCACCATCGACCACATCTCGCGGGGCCGCTTCGCGCTCAACGTGGTGTGCGGCTGGTTCGAGCCGGAGCTGGAGATGTTCGGCGCGCCGGTGATGAGCCACGACGACCGCTACGCCTATGCGGCCGAATGGCTCGACCTGCTCAAGCTGCTGTGGACGAGCCAGGAGGAGTTCGACCACCACGGGCGATTCTTCGACATCAAGCGGGGCTTTCACCAGCCAAAGCCCATCCAGCAGCCTTTTCCGCCGATCATGAACGCGGGCGGGTCGGGCGTGGGGCGGCATTTTGCTGCGAAGAACTGCGACATGATCTTCGTCCACATCAAGGGACAGGACATCGAGGCCGCGCGCCGCGACATCGAGGAGGTGCGCGAGCTGGCCTATGCGTCCTACGGGCGCGAGATCCAGATCTGGGCCAATTGCTATTGCGTGATCGACGACACGGACGCGAAAGCGCGCGCGTTCCGCGACTGGTACGTGAACGAGAAGGGCGACTGGACGGCGGTGGACAATCTCGTCCGCAGCCTCGGCATCCAGACCGGCGTGCTGCCAAAGGAGCAGCTTGAGGCGGCGAAGTACCACTTCATCGCAGGGTGGGGCGGCTATCCGCTTGTGGGCGACGCGGGGCGCATCGCGGACGAAATGGGCAAGCTCTCAAGCGTCGGCCTCGACGGCGCGCTGATCTCGTGGCCGCGCTACGGGGAAGGGCTGCGGCGCTTCATCCGCGAGGTGCTGCCCCGGCTGGAAAGCGCCGGGCTGCGGGCGCCTGTCTCCTGATTGCAAGCGCGCACGCTCCCGTGCATGATCGACCCAAGGCGCGGCCTCAGAGACACGCGCCAACGGAGGAAGCCATGACTCAGACCCGCAGAGCGGCCGGATTCGGATTGTGCGCCGCCGCCGCGCTCGCCCTGGCGCCGGGCGCCGCCCGCAGCGCCGAGCCGATCAAGATCGGCGCGATCGTCGCCACCAGCGGCAACGACACGGCGCAAGGCGCCGAGCTGACCAACGGGATGCGACTCGCCATCGAGCAGTTCGGCCCCAGCGTCAACGGTCGCGACATCCGCCTGCTGGTGGAGGACGACACGTCCAACCCCAACGTCGGCCTGCAGAAAGCCCGCAAGCTCATCCAAAGCGACGGCGTGGACATCATCGCGGGCATCCAGCTCTCCAGCGCGGCGCTCGCCATCAGCCCCGTCGTGAGCGCGGCGCGCGTGCCCACCGTGCTGTCCCTGTCGGCCGCCAACGCGCTCACGGGGGAGAAGTGCTCGCCCTGGGTGTTCCGCGCGTCCTACGCCAATTCGCAGCTTGCCGAGCCCTTGGGCAAGTGGGCCTTCGAGAAGGGCTACAAGAGCGTCTACATCCTGGGCTCGGACTTCGTGACGCCGCGCGAACTCGCGTCCGACTTCCGCAAGACGTTCGAAAAGGCGGGCGGCAAGGTCGCCGGCGAGGCGTTTTCGCCCTTCGGCAAGACGCAGGACTTCGGCCCCTACCTATCGCAGGTGCGCGCCGCCGCGCCTGACGCGCTTCTCGCCATCTACTTCGGCGCGGAGGCGATCCTGTTCACCAAGCAGTACGAGTCCTTCGGCATGAAGGACAAGCTGCCGATGATCGCGACTCTGGGGACCACGCCTGTGATGCTGCGGCAGGCGCAGGGCGACAGCTCGGTGGGCGTCATCAGCTCGCTGAACTACATTCCCGAGCTCGATACCCCCGAGAACAAGGCCTTCCAGGCGTCCTACAAGGCGAAGTTCGGCTCCACGGCGTCCGAGTTCGGCGTCATGGGCTTCGACTCCATGCGCTTCGCCATCGAGGGCCTGAAGAAGGTCAACGGCGCGACCGACGACAGGGCTGCGCTGGCCCGCGCCATCTCGCAGGTGTCCTTCAAGGGTCCGCGCGGACCCATGACCATGGACCCCAAGACCAACCACGTGTCGCAAAACATCTACATCGCCAAGGCGGTGAAGACCGACGGCGAAGTCGGCTTCGAACTGCTCGACACGATCACGAACGTGACCACGGACTCCACGGCCTGCAACATGCCCCCGCTGAAGTAAGCCTTGCCCGCATCGCCGCGCTGGCCCACAGGGGCCGGCGCTTCGCTTTCCTGACCGCTCGAAAGATACGCCCTTGGATCCGAATTTTCTGCTGGAACAGGTTCTGAACTCCCTGCAGTTCTCGATGCTGCTGTTCCTGCTCGCCATCGGCCTGTCGGTGGTGTTCGGGCTCATGGACTATCTCAACCTCGCCCATGGCACGGTCTATATGCTGGCCGCCTATCTGGCGTTCTCGGTGACGCAGGCGGGCGGCTCGTTCTGGATGGCGCTCCTGCTGGCTCCCATTGCGGCCTCGGCGATCGGCCTGTTGCTGTATTATGCATTGCTGAAGCGGGTCGAGCAGCAGGGACACCTCGCGCAGGTGCTGCTCACCGTGGGCGTCATCTACATGGGCACGGACCTGCTGCGCATCGTCTACGGCGACCTGCCCAAGGGCGTGTCCGTGCCGGCCTTCCTCGAGGGCGCCACCAACGTGCTGGGCGTGGCCTACCCGAAGTACCGGCTGTTCATCATCGCCCTTGGCCTTGCGCTGATGGGCGTCCTGTACGTCCTTCTGGAGCGTACGCGACTGGGCGCGCTGGTGCGTGCGGGCGTGGACGATCGGGACACCGCGGAGACGCTGGGCATCGACATCGCCAAGGTCTTCGCGCTGGTGTTCGCCATCGGGGCCTATCTGGCGGGCCTTGGCGGCGTGGTGGCCGCGCCCGTGTTCGGCGTCTATCCGGGCATGGACGTCAGCGTCATCATTCTTGTTCTGATCGTCGTCGTGGTGGGCGGGCTCGGCAGCCTTGGGGGCGCCATCCTGGGCTCCCTGCTGATCGGCTTCGCCGACACATTCGGGAAGATCCTGCTGCCGCAGTTCGCCATGATGATGATCTACCTCGTCATGGCGCTGGCGCTGATCTTCCGGCCCAGCGGGCTCCTGCCCGCCCGGCGCTTCTCGCAGGCGGGTTGAGCGACATGACACGACACATGTTGCGCCGCTCCATCGGCGTCGCGCTTCTCATCGGGGCGCTGGTCGCCAACAGGTTCGCGGGCTTCTTCGCGCAGGACCTCATCGCGGAAGCCGCCATCCTGGCCATTTTCGCCCTCAGCCTCGACCTGCTGGCGACCAGCGGGCTCGTCTCCTTCGGCCATGCGGGCCTGCTCGGGGTGGGCGGCTACATCTTCGGCGGGCTCACGGTGCTGCTAGGCCTGCCGCCAGCGCTTGGCGTGCTCGCCGCAGTGGCTGGCGGGCTGGCGGTCGCGTTCGTCGTAGGGCTGTTCGCGGTGCGCACCACGGGGGCTTTCTTCATCATGGTGACGCTGGCGGTGGCGGAGATGTTCTTCGCCTGGGCGTTCCGCAGCCGCATGTTCAACGGCGCTGACGGCATGGGGGGCGTTCCCCGGCTCGACCTGACGTCGATCGGCGTAGACCTGAACGACCCCGCAGCCTTCGCGCTGGGCGCGGTGCTGCTGTGCGCCGTCATATGGGCTCTGCTGGAGCTTGTGGTGGCGTCGCCGTTCGGCCGCACGCTGGACGCGATCCGGCAGAACGCAGGGCGCGTTTCGGCGCTCGGCGGCCGCGTCTTCGCCTACAGGCTCGCGGCCTTCACTGTGTCCGGCGGCGTCGCGGCGCTGGCGGGGGCGCTAAAGGTGCAGCACACCAATTTCCTTTCCCCGGACCTGGCGAGCTGGTTCGCCTCGGGCGACGTGCTGATCGCCGTCGTCATCGGCGGCATCGGCACCCTGGTGGGCGGCATGCTGGGGGCGGCCGCGCTGGTGCTGCTGAAGGACGTGCTTTCCGGCATGGTCGGCCATTGGTACCTTTTCCTCGGCGCCATCTTCATCACGGTCGCCATCGCCATGCCGCAGGGACTTGTCGGGTCGCTCCTCAACTACTGGGACGCGCGCCGCGCGCGAACCGCCAAGGGCCCCGAAGGAGAGGGCGCATGAACGTCGCTCTCGAAACCCGCTCGCTGTCCAAGAGCTTCGGCTCGCTGGCGGCCACCCGCAACGTGAGCCTCGCGTTCGCGCAAGGCACGCGCACGGCGATCATCGGCCCCAACGGCGCGGGCAAGACCACGTTCTTCAACCTGTTGGCGGGCAATCTGCGCCCCGACGGCGGCGCCATCCTGCTGGGCGAGCGCGACGTCACGCGGCTCGATCTCGCAGAGCGCGCGCGCCTGGGCATCGCCCGCTCGTTCCAGCGCAACAACCTGTTTCCAGAACAGACCGTGCGCGAAAACCTCGCGCTCGCCTGCGCCCTTCAGGCGGGGCAAACCTCGATCTTCTGGCGCGCCATGGGCACGCTGCGCGCCGTGCACGAACGCGCGGACGCCATCGCGGAGCGCGTGGGGCTGACCGACGTGCGCTTCGAGACGGTCCGGCGCCTCAGCTACGGCACGCAGCGCCAGCTTGAGGTCGGCCTCGCGCTCGCGTGCGATCCCAAGGTGCTGCTGCTCGACGAACCCACCGCAGGCATGAGCCCGGAGGAGACGGCGCGGATGCGGGCGCTCGTCGGCAACCTTCCTGCAGGCCTCACCATGGTCATCATCGAGCACGACATGGACATCGTGATGGACATCGCCGACCGGATCATCGTGCTCGATTACGGCAGCGTGCTGGTGCAAGGATCGCCGGCCGAGATCCGCTCGTCCGACATCGTGCGCGAGCGCTACCTTGGCGAACGCTCCGCCGCGCACCTTTCGGGAGGGGCGGCATGAGCGACGTTCTTCTCAAGGTCGAGGACATCCAGACCTATCTGGGCGACAGCCATATCATCCAGGGCGTCTCTTTCGAGGCGCGCGCGGGCGAGGTCGTCGCCCTGCTGGGCCGCAACGGCGCGGGCAAGACCACGACGCTGCGCTCCATCATGCGCATGGCGCCGCCGCGCAGCGGGGCCGTGACGTTCGACGGCCGCGACCTGCGGGGATTGCGCACTTATGAGGTCGCCCGCGCCGGGGTGGCGTTCGTGCAGGAGACGCGGGCCATCTTCCCCTCGCTCTCCGTTGAGGAAAACCTGCGCATCGCGGTGCGCGGCAAGAGCGACTGGTCGGTGGAGCGCGTGTTCGACGACTTTCCGCACCTGGCGGCGCGGCGGCGCAACGGCGGGGCGCAATTGTCCGGCGGTGAACAGCAGATGCTGGCCATCGCGCGGGCGCTCGTGGCGAGCCCTCGCATGATCCTGCTCGACGAGCCCAGCGAGGGGCTTGCGCCCATCATCGTGGAGCAGATCGCGGCGCTGCTGCTGAAGCTGAAGGCCGCGGGCATGACGATGCTTCTGGTGGAGCAGAATTTCGCCCTCGCAACCGAAATCGCGGACCGCGCGGTTGTGCTGGGCAAGGGGCGCGTGCGCTGGACCGGCGCGTGCGAGGACCTGAAGGGCGCCGACGACGTGCGGCGCACATGGCTTGGCGTCTAGGAGTTGGGGTGATGAAGAAAGTCCTTGTCGTTGGCGCGCTTGGCACGGTCGGCCGGGCTGCGGTCGCGCATTTTGAATCCCAGCACGGCTGGGAGGTTCTCGGCCTGTCGCGCCGCCCGCCGGACTTTCCCACAAAGGCGAAGTTCATCTCGGCCGACCTGCAGGAGGCCGCATCGCTGCGCTCCATCGCGGGCGATCTGGCGGGCGTCACCCACGTCGTCTACGCGGCGCTGCACGAGCAGCCCAACATCGTCAGCGGCTGGACCGAGGGCGACCATGTGCGCGTGAACCTGCTGATGCTCAACAACCTGTTGAACGCCGTGGAGGAGGCATCGACGTCCTTCACGCATATTTCCCTGATGCAGGGCGGCAAGGCCTACGGGCTGCACCTCGGCCCGCCGCCGCTGGTGCCCTCGCGCGAGAGCGACCCGCGCACCATGCCGCCGAACTTCTACTTCGACCAGGAAGACCTGATGCGCACGCGCCAGCGGAACGCCGCATGGAGCTGGACCATCTTCCGCCCGCCGAGCGTGTGCGGCTTCGCCGTGGGCAGCCCCATGAACGCCATTCTGGCGGTCGGCGTGTTCGCGTCGCTCTGCCGCGAGATGGGCTTGCCGTTCCGCTTTCCAGGCGCGCTGGGCCACCTGAAGGACGCCTGCGACGCGGGCCTGCTGGCGCGCGCCATCGCGTGGGCCGGGCAGGCGGACACCGCTCGTAACGAGATCTTCAACGTGGCGAACGGCGACTGCTTCATGTGGGAGCAGCTCTGGCCCCATGTGGCGGAGGTGTTCAACATGGAGCACGCCTTCCCGCACGCGCTCTCGCTCGCCCGCGCCATGCCCGACAAGGGGCACGTGTGGGACGCCATCGTGAAGAAGCACGACCTGAAGCCGTACCGCCTGGATCAACTGGTGCCCAACTGGCAGTTCGCGGACTTCACGTTCCGCTACGGCCAGAAGCCCTATGAATCGCTGATGAGCACCATCAAGCTGCGGCAGGCGGGCTTCCACGAATGCGCCGACACCCAGACCATGACGGTCAACCAGCTTCGCGAATTGCAGGCTGCGCGCATTCTTCCGCACTAGGGCAGGGGACCACCGGCATGAGCGACCCGAACCGCCAGACCCTCCCGCCGCCCGTGCGCCATGTGGGGGACATCGAGGCGCTCGCCTTCAACGACGGCATCCTGCCCACCACGGTGGACTGCGCGGTGGGCATCGACCTGCCGGACGCCGAGCGCATGAGCGGTTTCCGGAGCGGCGAGAAGTTCTTCCTGCACGTCAACGAATACGTGCTGAAGATCGAAGGGCGCACCGTGCTGATCGACGCGGGATCGGGCGACAACATGTATCCCACGCTCGGGCGCCTGCCGGGCAACCTGCGGGCGGGCGGGATCGATCCCCTCAGCGTCGACGCCATCCTGATGACGCACCTGCATCCGGACCATATGCACGGACTGATCGACAACGACGGCGCGCCAGTGTTTCCGAACGCGGAGCTGATCCTGCACGAGACGGAGGCCGCCTTCTGGATCGGCAAGCAGCCCACGGGCGATCCGCGGATCGACAAGAACCTGCCGCACGTGGAGCGCAACACGCGGCCCTACCGGAGCCGGATGCGCCTGGTGGGCGCGGGCGAGGCGCTGCCGGGCGTGCGGGCGCACCTGTGCCCGGGCCACACGCCGGGCCACACCGCCTGGGTGATCTCCTCGCGCGGCGAGACGGCGATCATGTGGGGCGATCTCGTGCATCTTCAGAACGTGCAGGTCGCGCGGCCCGAAGTCGCGGTGAGTTACGACCTCGACGGCGCGCAGGCGGCGCGCTCGCGCAAGGAGACGTTCGCGATGTGCGCGGACGGCGGCTGGCTGGTGCTGGGCGCGCATCTGGACTTCCCGGGGTTCGGGCGGCTGGCGCGCGCGGGAGACGCCTACCGGATTGATCCTGCATAGGCGCGCCCCTGCGGGCGCCCCAAGGAACTCTCTCGACCTAGAGTCGTTTTTCGGGATGGCGCCCGTGTCAGCGCGCTGATCGCAGGGCGTCGGCGGTCGCGTCGGTCCGTTCAGGTCCGGGGGCGCGGCGCGCCATTCCGGATTTGCGATCTGCGCGCGCAGGGTGCGTCCATGGAATACAAAAGCGTTGACCAATTGAGGCGTGTCGCAGACGTGCTGCCCGCGCCCGTCGTCACGACCCGCCGCGAACGGCTGGAGCAATGGGCCAAGGCGCTCGAGCGTGAGCCCGATGCGAGGCTGCACCTCTTCCATGAATTGGAGTTCACCCCACGGCATCAGTGGAAGGCGCTGCGGGTGGACAAGTCGCCGCTGACGGTGGCGTTCGACGACCCGGTGCTGCGCGCCAGCGGCCTGGCCAGCGACCAACTGGGGGACGCGATCAGCTTTTTCGAGCTGAGCGAGCGGCAGACGCACCGGCTGCTGTGCACCTGCATGCACGGGTTCTCCATGAGCGCAGGGCAGGCGGCACGGATCGTGCGAAGCCTCGCGAGCCCCATGCCGCGCATCGCCGCGCGCGTCGCCGCCTCCGGCGCCGTCGCGACCGGGCTGGGACTGCTGTTCCTGTTCGCCTGAGCCGAAAGGCGCAGGGGACGGCGCCCTTTTGGTCGCCATATTGACTATATGTTAAGCATGAGCTGCCCGGTTGTAAGGCGCCGCCGCGCCTTCGGCCGGGCGCTTTTGCGCGGGCCGGGCTAGTTGATGCGCCGCTCGCCGCCTGTCGGCGCCGCAGGCGAAGCGCTCAATGGAGCCGCTTTAGCGGGCTTTGCTTGCGCAGGATTTGAGCAATTGGCACGATTTTTGTTCACGAGTGGCGCAGGCCGGCGCGCCATCTGGGGGGTATTGTGTCAAGAATCGCTCGAACGTCATTGCTGTCGCTTGTCTTTCTTGCGGGGCCGTTCGCCCCCTCCCTTTCAGCCCACGCTGCTGAAAAAAGCTCCATCGACACGGCCGACACGGCCTTCATGATCGTCGCCACGGCGCTCGTGCTGATGATGACGCTGCCCGGGCTGGCGCTGTTCTACTCCGGCATGGTCCGCCGCAAGAACGTGCTCGCCACCATGGCCCAAAGCGCGGGCGCCCTCGCGCTCGTCTCGCTCCTGTGGGCGGGCGCGGCCTATTCGCTGTCGTTCAGCGGCGGCGGCGCGTTCCTGGGGAACGCCGAGCGCTTCTTTCTTGGCGGAATCGGCATGGACACGGTGAGCCCGTGGGCCAAGACCATCCCTGAAATCCTGTTCATGCTCTATCAGATGACGTTCGCGGTCATCACCTGCGCGCTCGTCGGAGGCGCGGTGGCGGACCGCATGAAGTTCTCCGGCTTCCTGCTGTTCTGCGCGCTCTGGCTGTTCGTCGTGTACGTGCCCTCGGCCCACGCGGTCTGGGGCGGCGGCTTCCTGCAGGAATGGGGCTTCGTCGATTTCGCCGGCGGCTCCGTCGTCCACATCAACGCGGGCGTGGCGGGCCTTGTGGCCGCTCTGGTCATAGGCCAGCGGCAGGGCTATGGGCGCGAGAACATGGCGCCGTTCGACTTGTCGCTCGCCGTGCTGGGCACGGGCCTGCTCTGGGTGGGCTGGTTCGGCTTCAACGGCGGCTCGGCGCTGGGCGCGGGCTCGCGCGCGGTGTTCGCCATCGTCGCCACCCATCTGGCGGCCTGCGCGGGCGCCATGGTCTGGGGCGCGCTGGAATGGCTGGAGCGCGGCAAGCCGTCGGTGCTCGGCATCATCTCCGGCGCGGTCGCGGGGCTGGGGACGATCACGCCCGCCTCCGGCTTCGTGCTGCCGTGGCATGGCGCCCTGATCGGCGCCATCGCGGGCGTGGTGTGCTACTGGTTCTGCACCAAGCTCAAGCACCGTCTGAAGTACGACGACTCGCTGGACGTGTTCGGCGTCCATGGAGTCGGCGGCATGCTTGGCCTTTTGCTGGCGGGCGTGTTCGCCACCGCCTGGGTCTCCGTCACGCCCGACGCCCCAGGGGTGTCAGGCCTGCTGGAAGGCGATCTGCGCCAGCTTGGCGTGCAGGCGCTGGGCGTCGCCATCACCACCTCATGGTGCGTCGTGGGCACGCTTGTCGTGCTCTACGTGGTCAAGGCCGTCACGGGCCTGCGGGTCGACCATGAGCAGGAGCGCGAAGGCCTCGATCTTGCGCTGCACGGCGAAGCCCTGCACCAGTAAGGCGCGGACGCCAGCCGGGCGACCGGCTGGCGCATACCTGATTGACGCGGCTCAAGGCCCAACGTCTTGTGGGCGCTATGCACGCGACGTCCTTGTTGTCCTTCGCGGCGCGATGGGCCAAATTGGGGCGGCGCGCGCAGCGCCTGCAAAAAAGGGGTTCGGGATGAGACGCGAGGCTTCAAAGCTTCTTGCAGGGCTGCTGGCCTTTGCGGGCGCCCTGGTTTCCACCGCCGCAGGCTGGGCGCAGGACGCTTACCCAAGCCGTGACATCACCGTGGTGGTGGGCTATTCCGCCGGCAGCGGGCCGGACATCATCGCCCGGCACTTCGCCGACCATCTGCGCCGCAAATCCGGCCGCGCCGTGGTCGTGGACAACCGCCCCGGCGCGCTCACCAACATCGCCGCCCAGCGCGTCGCCCAGGCCAAGCCGGACGGCTACACGATCCTCATCACGCCGGGCAATTCGAGCTGGGCGATCAACAGCGCCATCTTCAAGGACCTTCCGTTCAAGCCGCTGGAGGACTTCACGCCCGTCACCTCGCTGGTGACGACGCCCTTCGCGTTCGCGGTGGCGGACGGCTCCCCGATCAATTCGATCGCCGACCTCACGGCCTTCATCAAGTCGAAGGACGGCAAGGCGAAGTACGGCTTCCCCAACAGCATCTCGCTGGCCTCCGCCGAACTCTACAAGAAGACAGCCGGGCTCGAGGCGACTGGCGTGCCCTACAAGTCGATCCTCGATTCCCACGCGGCGCTGGCGGCGGGGGAGGTGGACTTCTTCGTCACCGACCTGACGTTCCGCAAGGGCAAGCTGCTGGCGCTGACAATCCCTGAGCGCTCGCCAGTCGCGCCCGAGGTGCCCTCCGCGCGCGAGGCGGGCCTGCACGATTTCGACCTGTTCTCATGGTTCGGCATGTGGCTGCCGCGCAACGCCCCGCAGGACGTCGTGGACAAGCTGGCCGGGTGGATGGACGAGGCGGCGGCGGACGAAGAGACCCGGGTGAAGTTCGCCCCCATGGGTTTCGTGCCCTGGAAAGGCGTGCGCGGGCAGGCGCTGCGCGCGTTCACCGAGAAGGAAATGGCCAAGTGGAAGACCGTGGCCGAAATCGCAAAAATTCCGGCGCCCTGACGCGCTGAGGCCGAACCTGAGGAGACGACGATGCTGAAGCCAGAGGACAACGAAAAGCTCACGCGGGTGGGGCCCGGCACGCCGGGCGGCGAAATGTTCCGCCGCTATTGGCAGCCCGCGCTTATGTCATCCGAACTGCCCGAGCGCGACGGCGCCCCGGTGCGCGTGCGCCTGCTGGGCGAGGACCTGGTGGCCTTCCGCGACACCGAGGGAAACGTCGGACTTGTGGACGCCTATTGCCCCCATCGCCGCGCGCCGCTGTTCTTCGGCCGCAACGAGGAATGCGGCCTGCGCTGCGTCTACCACGGCTGGAAATTCGACCGGAACGGCGATTGCGTGGACATGCCCTCCGAACCCGCCGGCACGCCCCTGCAGGCCCGCGTGAAGCTGCGCGCCTATCCGACCCATGAGGCCGGCGGCCTCGTGTGGACCTACATGGGCCCGAAGGAGAACATGCCCGCGCCGCCCAATTACGAATGGCTGCGCGCGCCCAAAACGCACTGCTACGTCTCCAAGACCTATCAGGACAGCAATTACCTGCAGGGGCTGGAGGGCGGCCTCGACACCGCGCACGTGGGTTTCCTGCACAGCGACCCGCGCAACGCCGTGACGCGGCTCTCCGCCCTCGACAAGTCGCCCCGGCTCGACGTGGAGGTGACGGACTACGGATATTACTACGTCTCGCACCGGCAGATCGCGGCCGACGAGAAGTATGTCCGCATCTACCAGTACATGATGCCGGCGCAGCAGATGCGCCCCAGCGTCGTCTCGTCCTATGGCGAGAAGCAGGAAGTGCCCACCATCGACGGCCACATCTGGGCGCCGATCGACGACGAGGCCACGCACGTCTACAACATCATCTATTCCTACGACGCGAACACGCCCCTGACTGAGGAATTCCTCACCGAGGAGGAGGCCTTCTTCGGCCGCGCCCCGGAGGACTACATCCCCGGCACGTTCCGCCTGAAGCGCAACGCCAGCAACGATTACCTCATCGACCGCTCGTTGCAGAAGCAGGGCAATTTCAGCGGCATCGTCGGCGTGAACACGCAGGACATGGCGCTGCAGGAGTGCATGGGGAAGATCACGGACCGCTCGAAGGAATTCCTGGGCACCTCCGACCGGGCCATCGTCACCATGCGCCGCCTGCTGCTGGAAGCCATCAAGACCGTGGAGGAGGGCGGCCAGCCCCGGGGCGCCTCGCCGGCCCAGCACGCCGGCGCGCGCGCCTTCGACGACATCGTGCGCCCCAGCGTGCCGCTCGAAAAGCTGCTGGAGGAAGCGGTCGCCAAATGGTGACCGCCTGAGGGCGCCACCGGGCTCGCGAAAGATGCTATGCTGCAGCGCAACGCGAGATTCATCGGGCATTCCTGGGGCGCGCCTTGGCTGACACACCCACGCCGCCGGTCGGCGCCATTCGCGGACCGGCGCTGACGTTTACGGGCGATCCCTTCCAGCACGGGCTCGCGGCGACCATGCGGCACGAGACGGACGCCATCGTGGCGTTCGAGGCGGGGGTCGTCACGCACTTCGGCCCTGCGGCGGACGTGCTCGCGCAATTGCCGCCGGACCTGCCGGTGCGCCGCTACGGACCCGACGCGCTGATCTGCGCCGGCTTTCTCGACAGCCACGTCCACTATCCGCAGGTGCCGATGATCGGCGCCTTCGGGGCGCAATTGCTGGACTGGCTGAACGCCCACACCTTCCCGGCCGAGCGCCGGTTCGCCGACAAGGCCTATGCGCGCACGGTCGCGAAAGCCTTCCTGCGCGAGAGCCTGCGCAACGGCGTCACCACCTCCTGCGTCTACTGCACCGTGCATCCGCATTCGGTGGACGCCCTGTTCGAGGAGGCTGAGGCTCTGGGCCTGCGCATCGCCGCCGGCAAGGTGCTGATGGACCGCAACGCCCCCGAGGACCTGCGCGACACGGCCCAGGGCGGATACGACGAGTCCAAGCGCCTGATCGACGCATGGAGCGGCCGCGGGCGGTTGATGTACGCCATCACGCCGCGCTTCGCCCCGACCAGCACGCCCGCCCAACTTGAGGCCGCCGGCGCCCTTTGGGCCGAGCGCCCGGACTGCTACATGCAGACCCACATCTCCGAGAGCCCGGCCGAAATCGCCTGGGTGAAGGAGCTGTTTCCCCACAGCGCCGACTACCTCGACGTGTACGACCGCCATGGCCTGTGCGGCCCGCGCGCGATTTACGGCCACGGCGTGCACCTGAGCGAGGGGGAGCTGGCGCGCATGCACGCGGCGGGGGCGGCCATCGCCCATTGCCCCACGTCGAACTTCTTTCTCGGCAGCGGGGCGTTCAACATCGCCCGGGCGCTGCGCGCCGACCGCCCGGTGCGCGTGGGGCTGGGAACGGACCTGGGGGCGGGGACCTCGTTCTCGATCCTCGCCACGCTCAACGAGGCCTACAAGGCCGCCCAGCTCAACCAGTACGCCCTGTCGGCGGGCCACGCCTTTTATCTGGCGACGCGCGGCACGGCCCGGGCCATGCGCATCGAGGACAAGGTGGGCAGCCTCGCGCCCGGCATGGAGGCCGACATCGCGGTGCTGGACCTGAAGTCGACGCCCCTGATCGCTTTCCGGATGGAGAGCGTCGCCAGCCTCGAGGAGGCCCTGTTCGTGCAAATGACCCTCGGGGACGACCGCGCCGTGCAGGCCACCTATGTGGCGGGCGAGCTGCGCCACGAGCGCGACGCCCCGCCCATCAAACCCTAGCGCCCGCGCCCGCTTTCGCGTAGGAAGCACCCGTCGCAAGACTCGCCCGCCGCGCCCAGCCCGGCCCGGAGCCTTGACGACGAAGCCCGGCCGGAAGGCCCGGCCGAGACGACCGGAAGGGTGGCCGAGTGGTTTAAGGCAGCGGTCTTGAAAACCGCCGAAGGTGAAAGCCTACCGTGGGTTCGAATCCCACCCCTTCCGCCAAAAATCGCATGCCTGCTACTTGCGGTTGCAACGGCCGCCCTCGCGCCTACACTGAAGACATGCGGCCTGAGTACCGTCGATGCTTCAGCGGCTTCATGATCTTCCAGTCGGTTTCGGGATTTTGCTGACTTGCGCGGCGTTCATCGCTCCTGCGCTGCTTGGCGTCTTCATGCTTCAGCCGCATATAGCCCGCCGGTTCAGCGGCGAAGCTGACGTGAACACCGTGCTGGGGTTCGTGCTGAACGCCTTCGCGGTTTACTTCGGAGTACTTCTCGCGCTGCTGTCCATCGCGGTGTTCGAGAACCGAAATCGCGCGCAGGACTCCATCGACCGGGAGGCTGCGTCTCTCGTGCGGCTCGCACGGGACCTTCGCGTTTATCCCGAGCCCGTGGGCGCGGACCTATTGGGCCAGTTGTCCGCCTATGTGGCCCATGAGGTCGGTCCCGGATGGGCGCGGCAGGCGAGGGGGCTGGCGTCGCCCGGCGAGGTCATGATCGTCGATCGGCTGCATGGCTCAATGTCGCGTTTCGAGCCCAGCGGTGCGCGCGAGACGCTGAACCACACGCAGGCGCTCCGGTCCTTCGCCGAGTTCGTCGACCATCGGCGCATGCGCATTGCGCAGGGCGCCGAGAGCGTCCCAAGCGTGATGTGGTGGGTGGTGCTCGCCGGGGCCGTCCTGAACATCGTGGTTGTCTGGGCTTTCGACTTGCGGCGGCTCAGCCACGCGCTTGTGGGCGGGGCGCTGGCGCTGTTCATCGGCGCCGTCATCTACATGGTTCTGGTGCTCGACCAGCCGTTCCGTGGGTCGAACGGCTTGAAGCCCGAAGCCCTGTTGGCCGCCGCGCGGGAAACCGGGCTGCTGCCGTGACGCGCGCCTAATTCCCGTCGCACGTCACGTTGGGCACCCACACCAGTTGGCCGAAGCGGTCCACCACCTGCTCGCGACCGCCGTAGCAGCCGATGCGGGGCGCCACGCCCGTGGGCACGTTGCGCCAATCGCGCGGGTCGCCGCCGTAGGAGCGGGGCGGGGCGGCGAAGGTGCCGGGGCCCTGCCGGTCGCCGAGGTACGCCACTTCAGGCGGGATCGGCGGGTAGGCGTACGGCGGATAGCCATAGGGCTGGGCGCTGGCTGGCCCGATGGCGCATGCGCCTGCGAGGACGGCGGCGCACGACAGGACGCTGAACGATGTTTTCATGTGATCCTCCAGCGCGCTCAAGCCCAGCGGCGGCGAATCGTTCCTGCGCCGTCCGAAGCCCCAAAGGGCGCCGGGAGGCCCGGCGAAGGGCGCCGGGCGCAGAGGGGCGTTACGCATGTTTTCAGGCCCAGCTTGCGCTCCGCCCAAATTTGGTCCCATTTCAGCCGTCAGGCTAAGGTGTTGGCGGCGAGAACCGGGATGCCGGTTCAGGGGGCGTGTTGAAGCTTAAATCTTCGGTAACCGGAAAGCCTCACATTGTAGACTTCAGGTCCGGCGCCGTTCGCGCCGCGACGATCACGAGTGCTGCGTACCGCCCGATGATCGCTTCCCATATCGCGCCAGTGGCGCGTTTCTCGACGCCGCGTGCGCTTTGCGCCGCAGCCGTGTGCGCCATCGCGCTGGCCGGCTGCGCGCAGGCGCCCAAGCAGAGCGCGCCGCGCTCGAAGGAATACTTCCCCGAATCCAAGTATGGCCCCGCCAGCCAGCGCGTCGTGCGCGACGGCGAGGTGGTGCCGCGCGGCGGCGGGCAATATCTGGTCGGCCGCCCCTATACCATCGCGGGCCGCCGCTACACGCCGCAAGAGGTGGACACGCGCCATTCGCAGGTCGGCGGCGCCTCCTGGTATGGCGACGCCTTCCATGGCCGCCGCACCGCCAACGGCGAAATCTACGATATGCGCTCGCTCACGGCGGCCCATCCCACCATGCCGTTGCCGAGCTACGTGCGCGTGACGAACATGCGCAACGGCCGCTCGATGATCGTGCGCGTGAACGACCGCGGGCCGTATCACCCGGGCCGGGTGCTCGACGTGTCGCGGCGCGTGGCCGAGGCGCTGGATTTCCGGCACCTTGGCACGGCCAACGTGAAGGTCGACTATGTCGGCAAGGCGGGCCTCGCCGGTTCGGACGACGACCGGCTGATGGCGACGCTGCGCACCGACGGGCGCCCGGCGACCCTCGACGGCTCTCCTGAGCCCGCCCAGACGATGATCGCGCAAGCCCCGGTCCAAGCCCCCGCGCAAGCCCCAGAGGCGCCCGCGCAAGCCCCGGTGGCTCGGACGTTCGAACCCGCGCCGCGCGCCCGGGCCGAGACGAACGTACAGGCGCAGGCTCCGGTCGAGCCGGTCCGCATGGCGTCCCTGCCGGCCTACGCGCCCATGCCGCCGGTGCGCCCCTTCGACCTGGCGACCATTCCCGGCGCGGACGTGCCGATCATGGCGCCGCGGCGGGTCGCCTCGCATCGCGCAGCCTTCTTCGCGCCGCCCTCGGTCGTGGCCGCGACCCTCATCAAGCGGCAGCCGTTCGCAGCGGTGGATATGCGCGACGTCAAGCCCCTGCGCTGATCGCGGTTCTTTGCTTTCCGATGCGCGGCATGGCAAATTCCCGCCTGCCTTGGCCTCTCGCGCCTAGCGGGGGCGGCAGAACGTAAAGCGTGGCATGTCGCATCTCTGGCGGTTCATCCGGACACTCGTTTGCCTGTTCGCGATAGCGACGCCGGGACTGGCCCTCGCGCAATCCTTCCAGACCAGCGCGCAATGGGCGATCCTGGTGGACGCCGAGTCGGAAAGCGTTCTCTTCGAGAAGAACGCCGACGAGTTGATGTCGCCCGCCTCGATGGTCAAGGTGATGACCGCCGAGCTGGCGTTCAAGGCGCTGAGGGAAGGCCGGTTGACACTCGACGACACGTTCGTGGTCTCCGAGCACGCCTGGCGCCGGGGCGGCGCCTCGTCCGGCGGCTCCAGCATGTTCGCGGCGCTCAACAGCCGCGTGCGCGTGGAGGACCTGCTGCGTGGCCTCATCATTCAGTCCGGCAACGACGCGGCGATCGCGCTGGCCGAGGGCCTCGGCGGGACGGAGGACGTCTTCGCGTCCATGATGACCCAGCGCGCCCGCGAGTTGGGCATGCGCGACACCACTTACAAGAACGCCTGGGGGCGTTTCGATCCGCAGCAGAAGACGACGGCGCGCGACCTGTCGAAGCTGGCGATCCACGTCATCAAGTCATACCCCGAGTACTACAAATATTTCGGCGAGCCGGAGTTCACCTGGAACAAGATCCGTCAGCTCAATCGCAATCCGCTGCTCACGATGAACATCGGCGCCGACGGACTGAAGACGGGCAACATCGAGGATTCCGGCTTCGGGCTCATCGGCTCCGCGGTCGAGCAGGGGCAGCGTCTGGTGCTCGTGGTCAACGGCCTCAAGTCGGGCCGGGACCGCGCGGAGGAAGCGCGCAAGCTGCTCAACTGGGGCATGCGCGCGTTCGATCACCGCACGCTGTTCGCGCGCGGCGAGCCCATCGGCTCCGTGCCGGTTTATGGGGGCGCGCAGCGCAACGTGCCGCTCGTGGCCGACAACGTCGTGAAGGTGCTTGTGCCGCGCGGCGCGACGGAACGGCTCAACGGGCGCATCGTCTATACGGGTCCCATCGTCGCGCCCGTGCAGCAGGGCGATCAGGTCGCGCGGCTGAAGATCTATCGCGGCCAGACGCTGGCGCTCGACCTGCCGCTGCGCGCGGGGGAAACCATCGAGCAAGGCTCGCTGGCGCAGCGCGCCCTGGACGCAGGCATGGAGCTTGTCACCGGCCTGTTCCGGAAATACGTGCTGAAATCCTGATGGCTACGCGCGGCGAAACAGGCGAGCAGGCGGCCGCTGCGGATCGCGGACGCTTCATCACGCTGGAAGGCGGTGAGGGGGCGGGCAAGTCCACGCAGGCGCAGCGCCTCGCGGGGCATCTGCGCGAACGCGGCCTCGAAGCGCTGGTCACGCGCGAGCCCGGCGGCTCGCCCAAGGCGGAGGCGATTCGCGAACTCATCCTGTCCGGCGTGGTGGCGCCCCTTGGGGCGGCGGCCGAAGCGCTCATGTTCAGCGCCGCGCGCATAGACCATCTCGACGCCGCCATCCGGCCAGCCCTGGCGCGGGGCGCCTGGGTGGTGTGCGACAGGTTCGCCGATTCCACGCGCGCCTACCAGGGCGCGCTGGGCAACCTCGATCCGCGCTTCATCCGGGAGCTTGAACGCGTCACGGTCGGCCCCGACCGGCCGGACCTCACGGTGATGATCGACGTGCCGGCCGCCACGGGCCTCGCGCGCGCCGCGCAGCGCCGGGGAGGGGCGCCGGACCGGTTCGAGGCGGAGGGGCTGGCGTTTCATGAAGCGCTGCGGCGCACCTTTCTCGACATCGCGGCGGACGAGCCCGCCCGCTGCGTCGTGGTGAACGGGGAGGCGTCGCCCGACGAGGTGGAGCGCCAGATCTGGGCCGCCGTGCAGGAACGGTTGCCGCTTCCGGGCTCCGGGCCGCAACCCAAACCCGTCGTCCGCGACGCGCAGCGCAGGAAAGAACAGGGCGCCGCCCATCCAAAGGGCGACGAGCGCCGCAAGTCCGGCGACCGGCGCAAGAGCGCCTCCTCCCCGGCGCGCGCCAGCCGCGAAAAGAGCGCCCCATGAGCCGACGCCCGCTGGACGATTCCCCGCCCGAGAGCGACCGCTTCGAGGAGGCCCCGCATCCGCGCGAGACCATGGAGCTGTTCGGCCACAAGGCCGCTGAGGCGGAGTTTCTGGACGCGTATCGCGCCGGGCGCCTGCCGCAGGCGTGGCTCATCGGCGGGCGCGAGGGGGTCGGCAAGGCGACGCTGGCGTGGCGCGTCGCGCGTTTCGTGCTCGCCCATCCCGATCCGCGCCTGCCGGACGTGCAGCGCGCGGCGGATCTCAGCGTGCCGGCCGATCACCCCTCGGCGCGGCGCGTCATGGCGCGCTCCCACCCGGACGTGAACGTGCTGCGGCGCGAGTGGGACCCCAAGTCGAAGAAGCATTTCACCGAAATCCGCGTCGACGACGTGCGCAAGACCATCGACATGTTCCACCACGCGGCGGGCGAGGGGGGCTGGCGCGTCGCCATCGTCGACAGCGCGGACGACCTCAACCGCTCCAGCGCCAATGCGCTGCTGAAGGTGATCGAGGAGCCGCCGCCGCGCTCGCTGTTTCTCATCGTGGCGCATCAGCCTGCGCGCATCATGCCGACCATCCGCTCGCGCTGCCGGCGCCAGTTCCTGTCCGCGCTGGCGCCGGGGGAGGTCGCCTCCGCCCTGCGGGCCCTTGGCGAGCCATGGGACGAGACGCCCGACGCCGCGCTGAACGCCGCAGCCCTGCGCTCCGGGGGGTCGGTGCGCGACGCGCTGAAGCTGCTTTCGGGCGACAGCCTGGCGCTGATCGACAGCGTGGAGCGCCTTCTGCGCGCCCTGCCGAACATCGACTGGGCGCGCGTTCACGAGCTCGCCGAGGCGACCCAGGGCCGCGACGGGCTGGACGGGTTCGAGTCCTTCATGGCGGCCGTTTTCGACTGGCTGGACGCGTTCGTGCAGGAGGGCGCCGCGGCTTCGCTGGACGCGCGACGCCTTGCGCCACTGGCGGAGGTATGGGAAAAGATCGCCGCCTCGGCGCGCGAGACGCAGGCGCTCAACCTCGACCGCCGGCCGCTCGTCCTGTCGATCTTCTCGGACCTCGCCCTCGCGGTGCGCACGGCGCGGGCCTGAACGGCATTGTTAGACAGGACTGAAATGGCCACGCGCCCGACCTATTGCATCACTACCGCCATCCCCTACGCCAACGGGCGCCCGCACATCGGCCACGCCTATGAGCGGATCGCGACCGACGCCATCGCGCGCTTCCAGCGTCTCGACGGCAAGGACGTGTTCTTCGTCACCGGCATGGACGAGCATGGCCTGAAGATGCAGCAGACCGCCGCGCGCGAAGGGCTCGCGCCGCAGGAGCTGGCGGACCGCACGGCGGCGCAATTTGACGAGATGGGCGCCGCCCTCAACGCGCGCGCCGACCATGTGGTGCGCACCACGGAGCCGCGCCACTACGCAGCCTCGCGCGCCATCTGGGAAGCGATGGAGAAGAACGGCGACATCTACCTCGCCAAATATTCCGGCTGGTACTCGGTGCGCGAGGAAGCCTATTTTGACGAAAGCGAACTGACGCCCGGCCACGACGGCGCGAAGAACTCGCCCAACGGCACGCCCGTGGAATGGGTGGAGGAGGAGAGCTACTTCTTCCGCCTCTCCGCCTATGGCGACCGCCTGCTGGCGCACTTCGACGCGAACCCGGACTTCATCACGCCCGACAAGTACCGCAACGAGATCGTCGCCTTCGTGAAGCGCGGCCTGCAGGACCTGTCCATCAGCCGCACCACGTTCAACTGGGGCGTGCCGGTGCCGGGCGACGACAAGCACGTCATGTACGTGTGGGTGGACGCGCTGACCAATTACATCACCGCCTGCGGCTATCCCGACACGGACGCGCCGAACTGGCGCTACTGGCCCGCGCAGGCGCACGTGATCGGCAAGGACATCACGCGCTTCCATTCGATCTACTGGCCGGCGTTCCTGATGTCCGCCGGCATCCAGCTGCCGCGGCAGATCGTGGTGCACGGCTTCCTGTTCAACCGCGGCGAGAAGATGTCGAAGTCCGTGGGCAACGTCATCGACCCGTTCACGATGGCCAGCCATTACGGCGTCGACCAGATGCGCTATTTCTTCCTGCGCGAAGTGCCCTTCGGACAGGACGGCAATTACTCGCACGAGGCCATCGTCAACCGCATCAACGCCGACCTCGCCAACGACCTGGGGAATCTCGCGCAGCGTTCGCTGTCGATGATCGCCAAGAATTGCGACGGCCGCGCCCCTGCGCCCGGACCGCTGGCCGACGCCGACCAGGCGATCCTCGACCAGGCCTGGGGGCTGGCCGAGCGCGGACGCGCGGCCATGAACGAGTTCGCCCTGCACCATGCGCTGGGCGACATCTGGCGCGTCGTGGCGGACGCCAACCGCTATTTCGCCGGCGAAGAGCCGTGGGCGAAGCGCAAGACCGATCCGCAACGCATGGGAACGATCCTGTGGGTGACGGCGGAAGTTTTGCGCAACGTCGCGATCATGGCGCAGCCGTTCATTCCCACGGCGGCGGCCAAGCTGCTGGACCTCGTGGGCTCGCCGGAAGACGAGCGCGATTTCGCCGCCGCAGGCTCCGCGAACGCGCTGGAGGAGGGCAGGGAACTGCCCGCCCCCGCCCCCATCTTCCCCCGCTACGTGGAAGCCGAGGAGGGCGCTCCGGCGCGGCCCTGATGCTCATCGACACCCATTGCCACCTCGACTTCCCCGAACTCGCCGCCGACATGGCCGGCGTGCGCGCCCGCGCGCGGGCGGCGGGCGTCGCGCGCATGATCACCATCTCCACGCGCGTGAAGAAGTACGACGTCTATCGCGCCATCGCCGAGGAGAACGAGGACGTCTGGTTCTCCATCGGCACGCATCCGCACCAGGCCCATGAGGAGCCCGACGTGAGCGTGGGCGAACTGGTCGCCATGGCGTCCCATCCGCGCTGCGTGGCGATCGGCGAGGCCGGGCTCGACTATCACTACGACAAGAGCCCGCGCGACGTGGCCGAGCGCGTGTTCCGCACCCATATCGCGGCCGCGCGCGAGACCGGGCTGCCGCTCGTCATTCACGCGCGCGACGCCGACGCGGACACCGCGGCGATCCTGCGCGACGAAATGGGGAAGGGGCGTTTCAAGGCCCTGCTCCATTGCTTCACGGCTTCGCGCATGCTGGCCGAAACGGGCGTCGAGCTTGGGCTCAGCGTTTCGTTCTCGGGCGTCATCACGTTCAAGAATTCCGCCGACCTGCGCGAGATCGCCCGCGACGTGCCCCTCGACCGGCTTTTGGTGGAGACGGACGCGCCGTTCCTGGCGCCGACGCCGCATCGCGGCAAGCCGAACCAGCCGGCCTACGTGGCCGAGACCGCGCGCGTGCTGGCCGACACGAAGGGCGTCAGCTTCGACCAGATGGCGTCCGCCACCACCGCGAATGCGCTGCGCCTGTTCGACAAGCTCCCGGAGTTCTCCGCGTGACCCATCGCGTCGTCATCCTCGGCTGCGGCTCTTCCGGCGGCGTGCCGCGGGTGGGCGGCGACTGGGGCGCGAGCGATCCCGCGAACCCGCGCAACCGCCGCCGCCGCTGCTCGATTCTCGTCGAGCGCACGGGCGAAAACGGCGTCACGAACGTGCTGGTGGACACGTCGCCCGACCTGCGCGACCAGCTTCTGGACGCCCGGACGAGACATCTCGACGGCATTCTCATCACCCATTCCCATGCGGACCATACGCACGGGATCGACGACGTGCGGCCGCTCGTCATCCTCATGAAGAAGCGCATCGACATTCACATGGACGACGTCACCAGCGAGGCGCTGCACGCGCGCTTCGGCTACGTTTTCCAGACGCCGCCCGGTAGCCAATACCCGCCGCTGCTCAACGCCCGCCGGCTGGAGCATGGCGAGCCCGCGCATTTGTCGGGGCCAGGCGGCGACCTTGAGGCCGTTCCGTTCCGCCTTGACCATGGCGACATGGAGGCTTTGGGGTTCCGGATCGGCGGAATGGCCTATACGCCCGACGTCATCGGAATCCCGGACGTCAGCACGCCATATCTCGAAAACCTCGATCTCTGGATCATCGACGCGCTGCGCTACACGCGCCATCCCAGCCATTTCAGCGTGGAGGAAGCGCTGGGCTGGATCGCGCGCATGAAGCCGCGCCGCGCTATCCTGACGAACCTCAATCCCGATCTCGACTACGAACGCCTGCGCGCCGAACTGCCGCCGGGCGTGACGCCGGCGTTTGACGGCATGAGCGTCGAGTTCGCGGGCTAATTCACCCAGATCACTGCCGCAACGACGGAAAGGGCGCGGTCTCGCGCGGCTTCGCCATGCCTGACTGCGTCCTGCCGCCCCCATGAAATCCCATCTTCAGGTTCCATAATATACCTTATGCGAATTGCATATAGGGCAAAGGCAGGCTCTCCCCGGCTTAGCGACAGCCGCTTTTCGTCGGAGCGTTGCATCCTCGGCGCTCTTCATCTGGACGGCGGTAGGCAGTTCTTGTTGCGTCCGACACCGCTGGCCAGTCGCCGCGTCCCCGGACGCCCGCGCCACTTCGGTCGATCGCTCTCGCGCTGATCGCTGAAAACTCACGTGGACGGATCCATCGATGTCCGCCGCCGCTCGCGATCTGCTTTTGCGATTTGTTTCCGCCGACGCGCTTGTTTCCGCCTACAGGCCGTTGCTTCGACGCGTCCGCGCGCCTGGTGGCGCTCGAGCGCCCCTCCGGGCCATTCTCCGGGCCCGTTCGCGCAATTGTTGTCGGAAAGATGTGGACGAAATGTCGCAAAAGGGCGTAGCCCACCGCCATACTTGGTGCTAATATTCTTCAGTAGGCGCGGCAGGACTGAATTTGGCACACGTACTTATGGCTCCGGGAGTCAAGTGTCAGGCGGGTCGGCGGACGGACGTGAGTTTGGACGTGGAAGGGACGCGCGCATCGGATCGCGATGCCGTGCTGGGCGCCAATTTGGTGGAGACGAACGGAAGACATGAGCAAGGGTAAGGATTTTCGGCCGAGGCGGCGCGGCTTCGACGACGATGGTCCGATGGATTTCGGCTCCAGGCCGCAACGCCAGCCACGCGCAGCTTTTGGCGGTCCGAGCGCGGCAGGAGGCGCTTTTCCGCCTCCCGACATGGGGATGGTCCCTGCTTCAACGGTGGACGCCACGGTCAAGTGGTTCAAGGGCGACAAGGGCTTCGGCTTCGTCGAACTGGCCAATGGCGCTGGCGACGCGTTCCTTCACATCGGCGCATTGCAGTCCGCCGGCTATGAAACCGTTCCCCCGGGCGCAAAGCTCAAGGTGACGGTCGGCCAGGGCATGAAGGGCGCACAGGTCACGCGCGTGGTCGAGGTCGACACCTCGACGGCGTCCGCGGCCCCGCCCCCGCGCTCCTTCGACGGGCCCCGCCCCGTTCGTCGCGGCCCCGACCCTGCGTCTGCGATCGAGATCGCCGGCAAGGTGAAATGGTTCGACCTGACGAAGGGCTTCGGCTTCGTGGCGAGCGACGACGGCGGCAAGGATGTGTTCGTGCACATCTCGACCCTGCGTCCCGCCGGCATCGCCGAGCTGGTCGAAGGCCAGGCCGTCAGCATGCAGGTCGTCGAGACGCCGAAGGGCCGCGAAGCGGTTTCGATCGCTCTCGCCTGACGTCTGGCGCATAAACAGTTCAAAAGGCGCGCGCCTCCGGGAGCGCGCCTTTTTTCGTATCCAATTTCGGTTCAGGAGCCTTGCGTGAAGCCCTCCAGGGACATCGCCGACCTCATCGCCATCATGGCCCGCCTGCGCACGCCCGAGATCGGGTGTCCGTGGGATCTGGCGCAGGATTTCGCCAGCATCGCTCCCTACACGATCGAAGAGGCCTACGAGGTCGCGGACGCCATCGAGCGCGGCGACCTGTTGGACCTGCGCGACGAGCTCGGCGACCTGCTGCTCCAGGTGGTCTTCCACGCCCGCATGGCGCAAGAGCGCGGTCTGTTCGGGTTCGAAGACGTGGTTGAGGCGATCACCTCGAAGCTCATCCGCCGCCACCCGCACGTGTTCGTCCAGGCGCGGGAGCTGGCGCCTGTGGACGTTGCGCGCCTCTGGAGCGCCATCAAGCAGGAGGAGAAGGCGGAACGCCTCGCGGCCCGGCAGGCCGCCGGCGCCCCGCCGGAGCCGCCGGCCGGCGTTCTCGCGGGCGTGCCGCACGCCCTGCCCGCCCTCACCCGCGCGGTGAAACTGCAGGAGAAAGCCGGCAAGGTCGGGTTCGACTGGAACGACGCCCGCCTGGTGCTGGCGAAGCTACGCGAGGAATGCGACGAGTTCGAGCGCGAACTGGACGCACGGGACGACGCGGCGGCGGCTGCGGAACTGGGCGACATGCTGTTCGCCATGGCCAATCTTGCCCGGCACGTAAAGACCGATCCGGAGGCTGCGCTGCGCGGCTGCAACGCGAAATTCGAGCGGCGGTTCGCGTTCATCGAGCAGGCGCTGCGCGCCCGCGGCCGCTCTCCGCAGGATGCGTCGCTGGAGGAGATGGACGCGCTCTGGGACGCCGCCAAGGCCGAGGAGCGCAAGGCTCCTTCGGCCTGAGGCTTACGGCGCCCGGGAGGCGCTCCGGCGCCGCGCTGCGCTCTTGGCGGGCTCGATCTTCTGCGCGTCGGGAAAGCGGCGCATCAGGCGATCGACGCGCTCCGGCGCCACGCGAACCTGCAGGTGGACGGCTCCCTCGGGAGCGTCGGTGCGGCTGAGAACCTGCGCATGGGCGTAAACCCAGCTCAGCCCCTCGCCGTCCTCGGCGGCGACGTCCAGTTCCAGCAATTCGTGGCTCGCCGACAGCCGTTCCTCAATGCCCGCGAGCAGTTCGTCTACCCCCTCGCCTGTCACGGCGGACACGACGAAGGGACGCTGCCGCATAGGGCCGCGCCGGGCGGCGTTGCGCAGCGACTGGCGGCGCTCGTCGTCCACGAGGTCCACCTTGTTCCAGACCTCCAGAAGGCGCGGATCGTGGGACGCGACGCCCAGTTCGCCAAGGATCTGCTCGACGTCCTCGCTCTGGGCCTCGGTGTCCTCGTGGGCGATGTCGCGCACGTGCAGAACGACGTCGGCCTCGATTACCTCCTCCAGCGTGGCGCGGAAGGCGGAGACGAGCATGGTGGGCAGGTCGGAGATGAACCCCACCGTGTCCGACAGCATGATGCTTTCTCCATGGGGCAGCCGCACCGCGCGAAGGGTCGGGTCGAGGGTCGCGAACAGCATGTCCTTGGCGAGCACCTCCGCCTTGGTCATGCGGTTGAACAGCGTGGACTTTCCGGCGTTCGTGTAGCCCACGAGCGCCACGATGGGATACGGCACGTCCTGCCGCTGCTTGCGGTGAAGGCCGCGGGTTTTCTTGACGCCTTCGAGATCGCGCTCGATGCGGATCATCCGCTCCTGGATGAGCCGACGGTCGGTCTCGATCTGGGTTTCGCCGGGGCCGCCGAGGAAGCCGAAGCCGCCGCGCTGGCGCTCCAGATGGGTCCATGAGCGCACGAGCCGCGACTTCTGGTAAGCCAGATGGGCGAGTTCAACCTGGAGGGCGCCTTCCCGGGTGCGGGCCCTGCGGCCGAAGATTTCAAGGATCAGGCCCGTGCGGTCGATCACCTTGGCGTCGAACGCCTTTTCGAGGTTTCGCTGCTGCACGGGCGACAAGGCGCAATCGACCATCACGAGGCCGACGTCTTCCGCCTTCACGCGCTCGGCGATCTCCTCGACCTTGCCGGATCCGATGAAGGTGGCGGGCCTGATCTGGGACAGCGGCACGCTGACGGCGCCGACCACGTCCAGGTCGATGGCGCGGGCGAGGCCCTCGGCCTCTTCAAGGCGCGCCTGCGGGTCGCGGCTGGGCGCACTGGCGCCGTCGCCGGATCGCGAGGCTGCGCGCTCGGCGGCCCGGTCCGTGAGGTAGGGCCCCACGACCAGAGCCTTCGTGCTTTCAGCCAGCTTGCGTTCGGGGTCGAAGCCAGGCTGGCGCGTATTCGTATCGGTCAAGTGAGCTCCAGCTCAAGCCCGCGTCACGGCTGGGGTTTCTCCCCGCCTTCATCCGCCGGTTCGAACATCGAAATCGGCGTGCCGGGCATGATCGTGGATATGGCGTGCTTGTAGACAAGTTGCGAGTGGCCATCGCGGCGCAGCAGCAAACAAAAGTTGTCGAACCAGGTCACGACGCCCTGAAGCTTGACGCCGTTGACGAGGAAGATGGTGAGCGGGACTTTGTTCTTCCTGACGTAGTTGAGGAAGGTGTCCTGCAGATTTTGGGCGCGTTCGGCCGCCATTTTTTTACCTTTCTTGCTCTGCTTCCGTCCGAATGTCACGGCAGGCAGATCATGCGATTTTATCGCTCTTGTGACATCGCACGCAGCACTACCCGAGTAAAGGACGGCCCGCCCGCGATGGCAAGCCTTTGCTGCAGCTTTCCCGAATGTTTATCCGGTACAACGAAATGGCGCCCTTTCCTTGTGCAGGGCCTTGGCGCCGCCGCCCGAAACGTCAGTCGATGGCGAGCGATTTCAGCTTGCGGTGCAGGGCCGAGCGCTCCATGCCGATGAACTCCGCGGTGCGCGAAATGTTGCCCCCGAAGCGGCTGATCTGCGCCACAAGGTACTCGCGCTCGAACACCTCGCGGGCGTCCCGCAGCGGCAGGCTCATGAGCTTTTCGCCCCCTGCCCCATTGGGCGTCGAGGGCACCAGCGCGCCGATCTCCGAGGGAAGCATTTCGGCGGTGATTTCCGCGTCCGGCTCGCCGCTGGCGAGAATCATCAGGCGCTCGACGTTGTTGCGCAACTGCCGGATGTTGCCCGGCCAGTCGTGGGATTGCAGCACCGCCATGGCGTCGGGCGCGACCACGCGGCGCGCCATGCCGGTGGAGGTCGAGAGCTGGTCCATGAAATATTCGACCAGCTCGGGAATGTCCTCCCGCCGCTCCGATAGCGACGGCACGCGGATCGGCACCACAGAGAGCCGGTGGAACAGGTCCTCGCGGAAAGTCCCCTCGGCGATGGATGCCGCCAAGTCCTTGCTGGCCGACGAGATGATGCGCACGTCCACGTGGACCCGGGTGGCGCCCCCGACCCGCTGGAAATTCTGGTCCACCAGCACCCGCAGAATCCGGTTCTGGGTCTCGCGGGGCATGTCGGTGACTTCGTCTAGATAGAGCGTGCCCCCGTGGGCCTCCTCCAGCGCGCCGACCTTGCGGTTGCGCGCGTCGCCGCCCTCCACGCCGAACAGCTCGGTCTCCATGGAGTCTGGCGTGATGTTGGCCGCGTTGATCGCCACGAACGGGCCTTGGGCGCGGGGCGACATCTCGTGCATCACCCGGGCGGTCAGCTCCTTGCCGACGCCGGACGCGCCCGTGATCATGATGCGCGAATTGGCCGACGCCACGCGCTCCACGACCTGCCGCAACTGGTTCATCACCGTGGACTTGCCGACGATGCGGTTGGCGGCGCCAGCGCGCGCGCGCAACTCCGTCACCTCGCGCTTGAGGCGGGAGGCCTCGAGCGCGCGGTCGGCGACCAGCACCAGCCGGTCGGCCTTGAAGGGCTTCTCGATGAAGTCGTAGGCGCCGAACTTGATGGCGGACACCGCAGTCTCGATGTTGCCGTGGCCAGAGATCATCACCACCGGCAGCGTGGGATGCTGCTCGCGCACGACCTGCAGCAATTGCAGCCCGTCGAGGCGCGATCCCTGCATCCAGATGTCGAGGAACACGAGGCTGGGCCGCCGCGCTTCGATCGCCGCCAGCGCCTCGTCGGAGTTCTTGGCCGTGCGGGTGCCATGCCCCTCGTCCGAGAGGATGCCCGCCACGCCTTCGCGGATGTCTGCTTCGTCGTCGACAATGAGGATATCAGCGGCCATCGTCTTCTCTCAATTCAGGCTGGGGCGCCGGCGCGTCCGCCAGCGGCCAGATCGGGGTCGACCGCTTCGGAGCGATCAGGGAAATAGAGGCGCACCCAGGCGCCCTGCCCGCCCGGCGCATCGAGCAACTCGATGCCGCCGCCGTGATCCTCGAGGATCTTGGCGACGATCGGCAGGCCAAGGCCGGTGCCTTCCGCGCGGGTCGTCATGTAGGGCTCCAGCAGCCGCTGGCGGTTTTCCTTTGGGAATCCCTTGCCGTTGTCGATCACGTCCACCGCCGCCACGCCGTCCTCGCGCGAGGTGCGCACGACGATGCGCGGCGCGGGACGCTCCCCGCCCTCCTCGGCCGACATGCCCTCGGTGGCGTTCTTCACGATGTTGGTGACCGCTTGCGAGAGCAGGCGCCGGTCGAACCAGGTGACGACCGGCGGCTCGGCAAGCTCTTCTTCAATTGTGACGTCGGGATGGCCCACCCGCATCAGGAACGCCACCTGATGCACGCACTCGTTGAGGTCGCCGGGCTCGAGCCGCGCCTTTGGCATGCGGGCGAAGGACGAGAACTCGTCCACCATGCGCTTGATGTCGTCCACCTGCCGCACGATCGTGTCCGTGCACTGGTCGAAGACCGCGCGATCTTCCACGATCACCTTGCCGTATTTGCGCTTCAGGCGCTCTGCGGAGAGCTGGATGGGCGTGAGCGGGTTCTTGATCTCGTGGGCGATGCGGCGCGCCACGTCCGCCCACGCGGACGTGCGCTGCGCCGAGACAAGATCGGTGATGTCGTCCAGCGTGATGACCTGGTTGCGGTCCACGCTCTGGGACTGCTCGGTGGTGACGCGCACGTTGAACATGCGCTCGCGTCCCTTGCGCATCAGGCTCAACTGGCCCTGGTAGGTGCGCATGTGGCTGCTGCGCGCTGCCTCCAGCGCAGGCGCCAGCTCGGGGATGATCTCCGTGATCGGCTTGCCGACCGCATGGTCGGGATCGACGTCGACGCTCTCGTCCAGCAGTCGGAACGCGGAGGGGTTGAGCACGTTCACGTCGCCGCGCGAGTTCACGCCGATGATGGCGGCCGGCACCCCGGACAGCACGGCTTCGGTGAACACGCGCCGCTCGTCGTTCAGGCGGCTTGCGGCGATCAGGCGGTTCTGTTGCAGGCGCAATTCGGACGTCATCTTGTTGAAGGTCTCGCCCAGGTGCGCGAGGTCGCCTTCCACCCGGTTGACCGGGACCTGCACGTAGAGATTGCCCGAGGACACCTGGTCGGTGGCGGCGATCAGCCGCCGGATCGGCGTGACGAGCCGGTTGGCGACCGACAGGCCGAGCCATGTGGCCGACAGCAGCATGATGAGCGCGATGAGGACATACATGGTCGCGAAAGCGATCTGGATGTTGCGCCGGTGCGCCTCATAGGCCTCGTAGAGCGCCGTCAGGTTCTGCACCTGGTTGGGGAATTCCGTCGCCAGCGGATCGACCGCGCGGGCCGCGTACATGTAGGTGTCGGGAAACGCCGTCATCTGCCGCAGGGCCACGAAGGTGCGGCCCTCGTCCAGCACGAGGCAGAGCGGTTCGTCCTTGGCGGCGTCCTCGAAGTCGGTCGCCTCGGGTGTGACGATGCGCGACCCGGGGGCCGTGCCGAATTCCACCGCCGCGCCGTCGCGCTTGATCATGGCGGCGGACGAGAACCCCAGGACCTTGGAGCGGCCGGCGAAATAGTCGCGGAACAGGGGCCTGTTGGAGGCGAACAGAGGGCTGATGCGGTCAAGGTCCGAGGCGGTCAGCTTGGCTTCCTGCAACAGCGCCCGGCACTGCGCCTCGCGAAACACGCGCGCCACCTCCCCGGTGGTGTAGATGAACCCGCGCACGTCCTGAAAGAAGGCGGGGTTGAGCACCCGGTCGAGCGTCACCGAACCCACGATGGCGATCAGCACCGCGGGAAACGCCGCGATCCCCGAGAACAGCGTCACCATGCGGATGTGGATGCGCGCCCCCGCCCGCTGCGCGCGCCGCGCGGCGACCAGATGCCGGACCTCGGCGACCAGCAGGCCGATGAGGAACAGGATGATCGCGCCGTTCAGGGCGAACAGCAGCAGCACCACCTGGCTGGTGGGCGCGATGGGCGTGTAATCGGCGAAGATGAACAGCGTCGCGACGGCGCACACCAGCCCCAGCGAGACTGAGATCGGTCCCAGCCGCGCGAGCCAACGGCGCTCGTTCGCCGGCGTCGCAATTGTTTCTGATTGTGGCGACAGCGACATCAGCACCCAGGGTTTGGCCGCTCGGCAGGGGTCGCGCAGCGGCCCCGGAGGGGCGGCCGGCGCGCGAATCCGCGAGCGTTCCACGTTGCATTAATACAACGGTGTTGCCTGATTGCGACAAAATTTGGAGCGATGCGCCACAATTGTGAAAAGGCGCTGAGATGTTGTGGATAGCGCCCGCGCGAGCGCAGCTCGTCGCGGGGGTTCCGCCTCCGGCCCGGAGGTCTTTTGCAGGCTCCAGGACGGCCTGATCAGCGAGGCGAGCGCATCAGCCGGATGTCGAGATCGCGGACCTTCTTGCGCAGCGTGTTGCGATTGAGCCCCAGCAGTTCGGCCGCCTTGATCTGGTTGCCGCGCGTGGCCGCCAGGGCCGCCGAGAGCAGCGGCCCTTCCACCTCGCGCAGGACGCGGTGATACAGGCCCGCAGGCGGCAGGTCGTCGCCGTGCGCCTTGAAGAGCGACGCGAGGTGATGTTCGACCGACATTGACAACGACGCCCCGTCGTCCGCCGCGAAAGCCGCGGGCGCCATGGCGGGCGCGCCGTTCATCAGGCTGGGACGGTCGGACGGGGGCGCGGCGTCGAAGCCAAGCTCCGTCTCCACAAGCTGCTCGGTGACGGTCTCCTGCGGATAAAGCGCCGCAAGACGCCGCACCAGGTTCTCCAACTCGCGGATGTTGCCCGGCCAGCGATGGCGCTTCATGCGCTCCAGCGCAGCGCCGTCCACGTATTTCAGCGGCAGGCCCTGGGTTGCTGCCAGCTTGAAGAAGTGGCGCACGAGATCGGGAATGTCCTCCGTGCGCTCGCGCAGGGGCGGCAGGCGCAGCGGCACCACGTTGAGGCGGAAGAACAGGTCTTCGCGGAACAGGCCCTGCTGGATGAGGATGCGCAGGTCCTTGTTGGTGGCGGCCACGATGCGCACGTTGGTGCGGATCGGCGCCCTCCCGCCGACCGTGGTGTATTCGCCCTGTTGCAACACGCGCAGCAGGCGCGTCTGCGCCTCCATGGGCATGTCGCCGATTTCGTCGAGGAACAGCGTGCCGCCTTCGGCCTGCTCGAACCGGCCCACGGAGCGGGCGGCCGCGCCCGTAAAGGCGCCCTTCTCGTGGCCAAACAACTCGCTCTCGATCAGGTCGCGCGGAATGGCCGCCATGTTGATGGCCACGAACGGGCCCGCGCGGCGCTTGCCGTAATCGTGCAGCGCCTTGGCGACCAACTCCTTGCCGGTGCCGGACTCGCCGGTGATCATCACCGTGAGATCCGTCTGCATCAGGCGGGCGAGCGTGCGGTAGATCTCCTGCATGGCGGGCGAGCGGCCAACCAGCGGCATGCCCTCGATCTCCTCCGTCGTCTCGCGCGTGGCCCGCGCCTTGGGCTGGCTCAGCGCGCGGCCGACGATGGAGACGAGGTCCTTCAGGTCGAAGGGCTTGGGGAGGTAGTCGTAGGCGCCGCGCTCCGAGGCCTTGATGGCGGTCATGAACGTGTTCTGCGCGCTCATCACGATGATCGGCAGGTCAGGCCGCAGCTTCTTGATGCGCGGCAGCAGGTCGAAGGCGTTCTCGTCGGGCATGACCACGTCGGTGATCACCAGGTCGCCCTCCCCGGCCTGCACCCAGCGCCAGAGCGTCGCGGCGTTGCCGGTCACGCGCACTTCGTATCCCGCGCGGGACAGGGCCTGGTTGAGAACGGTCCTGATGGCGGCGTCGTCGTCGGCTATGAGGATGTTACCGCTCGCCATCGTGGGCTCTTCTCCTGATCGCCGACTTGTCATCCCTGATCGTCGCCCCGACCGTCCCGGGGAGAGAACATGGGCAACAAAACCCTGAACATCGTTCGGCGGGGGTGGGACTCGCATTCGATGATCCCGCCGTGATCACCGATCAACTTTGCAACCAGTGCAAGACCGAGGCCAGTTCCTGAGGTTTTGCTGGTGACGAAGGGATCGAACAGCCGGTCCATCAGCTCCGGCGCGACCCCGGGACCGTTGTCGCGCACGCAGAACTCGAGCGGCAGCGCCACGGGGGTCGACGCGCCCGCCACGCGCATGCGCACGCCCGGGCGGAACGCTGTCGTCAGCTCGATTTCCCCGTCTATGGCGTCCTCCCCGACGGCCTCGGCGGCGTTCTTGACCAGGTTCAGGAACACCTGGATCAACTGGTCGCGGTTGCCGTCCACGGGCGGCAGGGAGGGGTCGTAGCTCTCGATGAAACGGATGTGGCGCGCGAAACCCGCCTGGGCGATGCGCTTCACGTGGTCCAGCACGAAATGGATGTTCACGGCGGCGCGCTCCGTGGGGCGCTCGTCGGAAAACGCCTCCATGCGGTCCACCAGCTTCACGATGCGGTCCGTCTCGTCGCAGATGAGCCGGGTGAGCGCGCGGTCGTCGTCGGAAAGGTCCGTCTCGAGCAATTGCGCGGCGCCGCGAATGCCCGAAAGCGGGTTCTTGATCTCGTGCGCAAGCATGGCCGCCAGCGCGGACACCGAACGGGCTGCCCCTCTATGCGTCAACTGCCTGTCCATCTTGTCGGCAATTGTGCGTTCTTGAAGCATTATGACTATAAATTCAGCATCCGGCAGCAGCGGGATCGCGTTCACGTCCACGATCCGGTCCGGTCCGATGCGCGGCGTGCTCACGTCGATGCGGTACTCGTTGATGGTCGCGCGCCGCGCCCGCGCCTCGTCGATCACGCTCACGATAGGCGAACCGAACGGCAACAGGTCCGCGAGCCGGCTGCGCTTGAGCTGGGCCTTCCCCATCTGGAAGAAAGCTTCTGACGCCGCGTTGGCGTCTATCACCTGGCCGCTTGCGTCCAGCGTGATGACCGGATGCGGCAACACGCCGAGGATTTGCGACGACGGGACCTCGCGGGTCGATGTGGCGCTCATGCTGCTTGCGTCCCTGTCTGATCCATGAAGAGGCGCGTGAGAAGCGCGCGCGCCCGTGCGGGCTCGTCGGTCGTCACCAGTTCCAGCCGCAGCGCCAGCCCGTGCGGGCTCAGCGCGGCGCCCGCCTCATCGGCGTAGGCCGAGAGATGCTTGCGGGCGTGCCGCAGTCCCGTGCGGGGGCCCATGGCCTCGAGCAGCGTCTCGAGATGCTCGAGCGCCGCCGTGAGCTTCTCGCCCGGGGACGGCGGCGCCGCCGCCCTGCCCTCCAGCTCGCGGGCGATTTCGCCCACCAGCCACGGACGGCCCACGGCCGCGCGGCCGATCATCACGCCCGCTGCGCCAGAGCGCGCCAGCATGTCGCGAGCCTGCTGGGCGGTGGCGCAATCGCCGTTGGCGATCACCGGCAGGCGCGTCGCCTCCACGACGGGGCGGATGGCGCTCCAGTCCGCCCGGCCCTTGTAGAACTGCATGCGCGTGCGCCCATGAATGGCGAGCATCCGCACGCCGGCGTCTTCAGCGCGCCGGGCGATCGCGGCGGCGTTGTGTGTGGCGTCGTCCCAGCCCAGGCGCATCTTCAGGGTCACGGGAATGCGCACCGCCGCCACCGTCGCATCGATCAGCGCCAGTGCGAGGTCCGGGGTGCGCATGAGGGCCGAACCCGCATAGCCCCCCGTCACGCGCTTGGCCGGGCACCCCATGTTGATGTCGATGGCGTCCGCGCCGGACGCTTCAGCCAGCCGCGCCGCCTCGCCCATCCAGTGGGGCTCGCATCCGGCGATCTGAACGACGTGGGGCGACACCCCCGCGCCTTCGGCGCGCAGGCGGCTTTCCTCATGCCCGCGCACGAAATCGTCCGAGGCGACCATTTCCGACACGACGAGCGACGCGCCGAAGCGGCACGCGATACGCCGCATCCCCACGTCCGTGACCCCGGACATCGGCGCCAGCAGGGCCCGTCCCTCAAGCGCGATGGGACCCACGCGGATGGTGGCGCCTACGGACTGTGCATCTTCAACCATGCCCGAAACATAGCCATTTCCGGGCCGCAAGCCAACCGGCATGACGCGGTGCGGGAGAGATGACGGCGCGCGGTGCGGCGCAGCAAAAGGCGCTCCGCGCGCAACCGTTGACGACAACGGGCAAACACGGGACACGATAGGCCGGCATGGAACAGTCAGGCATCTTGGATTCGAGCGACGTCGCCGTCGTGCTCGTGGCGGCGGGCCGGGGCGTGCGCGCCGGCGGCGGCCTGCCGAAGCAGTATCGCCCCCTCACCGGACGCCCGGTGCTGGCGCACACGCTGGCCGCGCTGGCGGCAGCACTGCCGCAGGCCCTCGTCACGCCCGTCATTCACCCGGACGACCGTGCGCTGTTCGACGACGCGGCGCGAGGCTTCACGGGCCCGATGTCGGCTCCGGTCCCGGGCGGCGCGACCCGGCAGCAAAGCGTGCTGCACGGGCTTCGGGCGCTCTCTCAAGAACGCATAAAAGTTGTTCTTATTCATGATGCTGCGCGGCCATTTGCAAGCATCGGATTAATTCGCGCCGCCGTCGACGCCGCTCGGCGCCATCGCGCGGCCGCTCCGGCCACGCTGGTTGCGGACGCGCTGAAAACCATCGGACCGGACGGCGCCTTGCTGGGCGCGGTGGACCGCGCCAGCGTGCGGGCTGTCCAGACCCCGCAGGCATTCGATCTGGCGCTGATCTCCAGCGCGCACGAGCGCGCCGCCGCCGCCGGGCTTGTGGACCTGCCGGACGACGTTGCCGTGGCGCAATGGGCGGGGCACGCCGTCCACACATTTCCGGGCGAGGCGCAGAACATGAAGTTGACGGAACCGGACGATTTCCTCGCCGCGCAGGCGCGCTTGCTGGCCGGCCTCGGCGACGTGCGCACGGGCCTTGGCTACGACGTGCACGCCTTCGGGCCCGGCGATCATGTGTGGCTCGGCGGCGTACGCATCCCGCATGCGGCGGCGCTCGTCGGCCATTCGGACGCCGACGTGCTGCTGCATGCGTTGACCGACGCCATCCTGGGCGCGCTCGCCGACGGAGACATCGGCGCCCATTTCCCGCCCTCCGATCCGCAGTGGAAAGGCGCGGCGTCCGACGCCTTCCTGCGTGACGCGGTGGCGCGCGTGACCGCCCGGGGCGGTGTCGTCGCGCACCTGGACGCGACCGTGATCTGCGAAGCGCCCAAGGTCGGCCCGCACCGGGACGCCATCCGGGCCCGCATCGCGCAGATCGCGGGCGTGGACGTCGGCCGCGTGGGAGTGAAGGCCACCACGTCGGAGCAATTGGGGTTCACGGGCCGCCGCGAGGGCATCGCCGCGCAGGCCATTGCGACGATCCGCCTGCCGTTCGGGAGCGTTTGATGACAGGTTCCATGTTCAACGAGGCCGACCTCGCCCGCGCGGCTGAAATCCTCCGCCGCGCCAAGGCGCTGTCGCTGCGCATCGCCACCGCCGAGTCCTGCACGGGCGGCCTGGTGGCGGCGCTGCTCACGGAAGTCCCCGGCTCGTCGGCGGCGTTCGACCGCGGCTTCGTGGTGTATTCCAACGCGGCCAAGCAGCAGATGCTCGGCGTCTCCTCCAGCCTTCTGGACGCGTGGGGCGCCGTCAGCCCCGAAGTGGCCCGCGCCATGGCGGACGGCGCCCTCACCCATTCCAGCGCCGACATCGCCGTGTCCATCACGGGCGTCGCCGGGCCGGACGGCGGCACGCCCGCCAAGCCCGTCGGGCTGGTGCAGTTCGGCAGCGCGCGGCGCATGACGCCCGTGCAGCACGTGGAGAAACGCTTCGGCGACATGGGCCGCACGGGCGTGCGCCACGCGGCGCTGCAAACCGCGCTGGACCTGATCGAGCAGCGGCTCGACGAGGCCGAAAAGCGCTGAACGCACTGGAAGATTGCGCCCGCCGCATCGAGTAGCGGCGCGCCCGCTACTTCACGCCCGGCCGGTCGCGATCCAGCCCCTTGGCGGCCAGATCATCGAGGTAGCGGGCGAACTTGCTCTCGAGGTTGTCGCCCAGCTCGCGCAGGAACGCCCACGAGTAGATGCCGCTGTCGTGCATGTCGTCGAACGCCAGCCGCACGGCGTAATTGCCCACCGCGTCCACCTTGATGATCGAGACGTTGCGCTTGCCGCCGACCGTCTTGCGCTCGGCCTCCGAATGGCCCTGCACCTCCGCCGAGGGGCTCATCACCCGCAGGGCCTCGGCGGGCAGTTCGTGCCGCACGCCGTCCTCAAACGCGACGATCAGCGTGCGACGGTCCTTTGAGAGGCGCAGTTCGGTCGGCCATGGCGCCGTCGCTTGGGTCATCGTTCAGGCCTTCTGGATGCGGAACACGAGCGCGTCCGGCTCCCTGCGCTGGTCGAGCAGGCTGTCGCCGTTCTCCCGCACCATGTTGGGAATGTCGATGGCGGACATGGGGTCCGTGCACGCCACTTCCAGCACGCCGCCGGAGACAAGCCCCCGCAGCGCCTTGCGCGTGCGCAGCACGGGCAGCGGACACTTCAGTCCGGTCAGGTCAAGGCGCATCGGCTCCATGCACGGCAGATGGCAGCGCTGCGCCGCGGCGTCAACGTCTCCTTGCAACGGGGTCCTGGCCGTCGCGAGGATGACGGTGGAGAGAGCCGCGTTCCCACCTGCGCAGAAATAGAGAGAGCGCGCCTCCACCTGCGCAAAACGACGCGCTCGCTGGGCGCGCGCGGCGCGGCGCGCTATGTCTGGGCCATGCGCCTCGTCATAGCCCTCGCCGCCGCCCTCCTCGCCACGCCCGCCCCCGCCCAGGAGGGGTTGCGGGGCCACGGTGGGCCCGTGCGGGCGCTTGCGGCGTCGCGCGACGGCGGCGTGGCGATCAGCGGCAGCTTCGACCAGTCGGCCATCGTGTGGTCGCTGAAGACCGACACGGCCCGCGCGGTCCTGCGCACCCACGAGGGCTCGGTGAACGCCGTCGCGATCCTTCCGGACGGGCGCTTCGTCACCGCCGGAGAGGACGGGGTGATCGCCCTGTGGCGCGCCGGCGACGCAGAGCCCGAGCGCAGGTTCAAGGCGCACGAGGCCCCCATCGCGTCGCTGGTGGTCTCGCCGGACGGCGCGAGCCTGGCGTCCGCCGGTTGGGACGAGACGGCGCGGGTTTACGCCGTCGCCGACGGGCGCCTGCTGCGCACGCTCGAAGGCCATCGCGGGCAGGTGAACGCCGTCGCGTTCCTGCCGGACGGCGCGCTGGCGACGGCGGGTTACGACGCCACGCTGCGCCTATGGCCGACCGACGGCGCCACGGCTCGCGTGATCGAGGCCGCGACGCCGCTCAACGCGCTCGCGGTCCTGCCGGACGGCCGCATCGCGGCGGGCGGCGCCGACGGAAACGTGCTCCTCGTTTCCGAATCGGGCGAAATGCTCGCGCACGTCGAGGCGGCGGAGACGCCGATCATCGCGCTCGCGGCCTCCCCTGACGGGGCGTCGCTGGCGGCCGCCAGCCCGCGCGGGTCGGTGGCGATCATCGACGCGGCGTCCGCCAAGGTGCGCTTCACGCTCAACGGGCCGGGCCTGCCGGTCTGGTCGCTGGCGTATGCGCCGGACGGGCGCACGCTGCTGACGGGGGGCGGCGACCGCCTTGTGCGGCGCTGGGACGCGCGCACGGGCGAGCACATCGGCGCGGTGCTGCAAACGGCGGCGCCGGACGATCTCGCGGGCCTCGGCGACACGCGCGGCGCGCAGGTGTTCCGCGCCTGCGCCGTGTGCCACAGCCTGCGCCCGGACGGCGAGAACCGCGCCGGGCCGACGCTGCACGGCGTCTTCGGCCGACGCGCCGGGAGCGTGCCGGGCTACGCCTATTCGCAGGCGTTCAGGGCGCTTGATCTCGTCTGGACCCCGCAAACCGTCGCGCGCCTGTTCGAGCTTGGGCCGCAAGCCTACACGCCCGGCACCAAGATGCCGGAGCAGACGCTTTCCAGCCCGCAGGACCGCGACGCCCTGATTGAGTTCCTGCGCGCCGCGACAGGCGAAAAGACCGGCTCGCGACCTTGATCCTTGCAGGCGCAAGCCGCATATGTGGATCAGCGCCGCAAACATGCGGGCGAAGGCGAATCTGCCTTCAGGAAGCGAAGTTCTTGTAGGAAGGGCGCAGACCATGAAGGCATTTGCAGCGGCAGTCGTGTTCGCCATCGTCGCGGCCGTGGTGGCGCAGTTTGCGCTCAACACCCAGCAGCGCGCGGCGTGGACGGCGTTCTCGACCGACAGCGTGCGCGTCGGAGACCCGGGCCACAACCTCGTCGGCGGCGGCTGATCCTAGACGAGCGTCGCGTAGTCAAGAAACCCGACCATCTGGCCGGGCTCGACCTGCGTGACGTCTTCGGGCAGTTCCACCAGGCCGTCGGTCTGCGTGAGCGAACTCAGCAGCCCCGCCCCTTCGCGGGGAAACTTCACGGCCTCCATCACGCCGTCCGGCGCGCGTGAGAGGGACGCCCGCACGAACTCGCGCCGCCCCGCCTTCTTGCGATAATGGAACGCGGCGCGCACCGGCAGCGCCACGAACGGCGCGACCTGCGCGCCCATCAGCGCCAACGCCAGCGGGCGCACCACATAGGCCTGCGTGACGTAGCTGGCGACCGGATTCCCCGGCAGGCCCACGAAAGGCGTGCCGTCGATCACCCCCATGGCGACCGGGCGGCCGGGCTTGATCGCCATGCGCCAGAACACCAGGGACCCTATCGCCTCCACGGCGCCCTTCACGTGGTCGGCCTCCCCGGTGGACACGCCCCCCGACGTAACGATGAGATCATGGCCGGCGGCGGCGTCCTTCAGGGCGCGCGCAAGGCCCGCGGCGTCGTCGCGCAGGATGCCCAGGTCATGGGCCTCGCACCCAAGGCGCGCCAGCAGCGCCAGCAGCATGAAGCGGTTCGAATCGTAGATCTGCGGCGGGCGCTGGCTCTCCCCGGGCGAGACAAGCTCGTCGCCCGTGGAGAACACGCCGACGCGCAGCCGCTTCGCGACGCTGAGCCGCGCCGCGCCGAGCGCCGCCGCAAGCGCCACGTCCTGCGGCCGCAGGCGGCGCCCCTTGGGGAGCGCGACGTCGCCGGCCGCGATGTCCTCGCCCGCAAGGCGCACGTTCGCGCCCTTCTTCAGGCCCCTGGGCAGCGTGACTGCGCCTTCGCTCACGCGCACGTCTTCCTGCATGAAAACCGTGTCGGCGCCCTCGGGCATCAGCGCGCCGGTGAAGATGCGGGCCGCGCGCCCGGCCTTGTGAACGCCCGCAGGCGCGCCGGCCTCCACCCTGCCCTCGACCGGCATGGTCGCGCCTGCGTCCGGGTCGAGATCGGCGAAACGCACCGCGTAGCCGTCCACGGCCGAATTGGCGAAGGGCGGCAGGGAGAGGGGCGCGCGCAGGTCCTGCGCGAGAATGCGCCCGTCGGCCGCGTGCAGCCCCACGTCCTCCTGGGCGCCAAGAGCCGCCACCTTGCCGGCGATCAGCGCGACGCCGTCGGCCACCGGCAGCATCGGGCCGCCGAACGCAAAGCAATCGTCGCTGAGTTGCGCCATGTCTACGCGCCCCGGGCCGCGAGCCTGTCGAGAAGCGCCGGCAGGTCCATCGCGGCGCCCAGCATCATATCGGCCACGGCCGCGACGTCGTCCAGAGGCAGCGCAGGCGGCGCGCCCGCGCCCGGCGGCGTATCGGTGGCGACGCCGACGATGTCGGGATCGTCCGGCCACAGGAACGGCTTGCCGTTCGCGGCGCGATGCACCTCGACCTTGGGATGGCCGGACCGCTTGAACCCCTCCACGATGACGAGATCGACCGGGGTCAGCTTCTGCAGGAGCTGGGGCAGCGTCCACTCGGGCTCGTCGCGCAATTCATGCATCAGCGCGAAACGCTTGCCGGACGAAATGAGCACTTCGTGGGCGCCCGCCTGCCTGTGCTCGTAGGAATCCTTGCCGGGCTTGTCCACGTCGAACGCGTGATGCGCGTGCTTGATGGTGGAGACGCGCAGGCCTCGCGCGCGCAGGTGCGGCAACAGGCGCGTGAGCAGAGTGGTCTTGCCCGCGCCGCTCCAGCCGGAGAGTCCAATGATGTTCATGGCGCAATCAGCCTGTTCAGTGGGCCGCAGGGCGCACATCTCGCCCGACGTGGCGCCTTCTCCCGCATGACGGGAGAAGGTGGCTGAAGGCCGGACGAAGGCGGCGCCGAAGTCCCTCCTCGGTCACGCCTGCGGCGCGACACCTTCTCCCGCGAACGGGAGAAGGGCAAGAAGGAACCGCCCTATTCCGCCGGAAGCGCGTTGGCGGGAGCCTTGGCCCGGAGCTTCTTCTGCTCCTCGAGCCAGAGCGAATGATGCTCGTGCGCCCAGTTCTCGTCCACCTCGCCCGAGCCCATGGCGTCGAACGCGCCTTCCATGCCGACCGAACCGATGTAGGCGTGGGCCAGCATGACGGCGATGAAGACCATCGCCAGCACAGCGTGCAGGTTCACCCAGAACTGCTGGTCGACCACGTTGTGGCCGTCCGTGAACGGAAACAGCAGATGCCAGCCCGAAGCGGACATGACCAATCCGCCCAGCACGACGATCCAGAAAATGCCCTTCTGGCCGGCGTTGAAGCGCTTGGCGGGCGGATGCACGCCCTTGGCGAAAATGCCGCCGCCCGCCTTGATCCAGTCAAGATCGAGCCTGGTGGGGATGTTGTCCTTCACCCAGACGACGAGCATCAGGGCGACGCCGGCCATGAACGGGAAGGCGAGATAATTGTGCGCCAGCTTGCCGAGGCCCGCGAGCGTCGAGAACGTCGCGTCCCCGAACAGCGGCAGGATAAGGGTCTTGCCGAAGCTCAGGTTCAGCCCGCTCAGCGCCAGCACGATGAAAGAGCCGGCCGTCACCCAGTGAATGAAGCGGTCGAAGCCCGCAAAGCGCGTGACCGTGCGGCCCGAGAAGCCCTTGTCGATACGAATGCGGCCGCGCACCAGGAAGAACAGCGCCAGAAGCGCCGTCATGCCCAGGATGGCGACGCCCGCGATGGTGGGCAGCGACCCCTGATGGAACGTCCGCCAGGCCTGGCCCTCGGGCTGGATGAGGTTCGCCGCCTTGGCGTCGGGAATGCTGATGCGGCCCGACAGCGTGTCGCCGGGCTTCAGCGCCTGGAGAAGCTGGTCTTCCTTCACCGATTGCGCGGTGGGGTTGGGCGCAGGCTGCGCGGCGACGGGCTGCAGGGCGCCGACGAAGGTCAGCAGCAGCGCGAGGGCGATGGCCCGTAGGGCGTGAATGGCCGTTTTCATCGGCTTGCTCTCTGTTCGAAACGGATCGGGCGCGGCCACGCGGGGCCGCGCCATTGCGACAAGCGTCAGATGCCGACGGTTTCCTTGTAGGCCGTCTTCCAGCCCCAGGCGCCGGAGCCGTAGCCGCGGCGCGTCACGCGCTCCTTGTAGATTTCGGCGATGATCGCGCCGTCGCCCGCCAGAAGCGCCTTGGTGGAGCACATCTCGGCGCAGATCGGCAGCTTGCCTTCCGCGAGACGGTTCGAGCCGTACTTCACGTATTCCGCCTGGCTGAGGTCCGCCTCGGGGCCGCCGGCGCAATAGGTGCACTTGTCCATCTTGCCGCGCGAACCGAAATTGCCGACGCGCGGATATTGCGGAGCGCCGAAGGGGCACGCGTAGAAGCAGTATCCGCAGCCGATGCAGGTGTCCTTCGAGTGAAGGACCACGGCGTCCGCCGTCGTGTAGAAGCAGTTCACCGGGCACACGGCCGCGCAGGGCGCGTCCGTGCAGTGCATGCACGCCATGGAGACCGAGCGCTCCCCGGGCTTGCCGTCGTTGATGGTGACGACGCGGCGGCGGTTGATGCCCCACGGCACGTCATGTTCGTTCTTGCAGGCGGTGACGCAGGCGTTGCACTCGATGCAGCGATCAGCGTCGCAGAGAAATTTTACGCGAGCCATGTGTTCCCCCTCACGCTGCGCTGATCTGGCAAAGGGTCACCTTGCCTTCATGCATGCCGGTGACCGGATCGTATCCATAGGTGGTGACCGTGTTGACGCTTTCGCCCAGCACGATCGGGTCCGTCCCCTTGGGGTAGTTGCCGCGTTGGTCGACGCCCTGGAACCAGCCGGCGAAGTGGAACGGCATGAAAGCCACCCCCTTGCCGACGCGCTCCGTGACGAGCGCCTTGACGCGCGCCTTTGCGCCGCCTTCCGGCCCGCTCACCCAGACGAACCCGCCGTCGCGCACGCCGCGCGCGCTGGCGTCGGCGGGGTTGATCTCGACGAACATGTCCTGCTGGAGTTCGGCCAGCCACTTGTTCGAACGCGTCTCCTCGCCGCCGCCCTCGTATTCCACGAGGCGGCCGGAGGTGAGGATGATCGGGAACGCCTTGGCGAGCCCCTTGTCCACCGCGGCCTTCTGGACCGTCGCGCCGATGTTGGCCATGCGGAACTGGCGTCCGTCCGGCCGCGTCGGGTATTTGGCCACGAGGTCGGTGCGCGGCGTGTAGATCGGCTCGCGATGCACCGGCACGGGATCAGGCAGGTTGTAGGCCACCGCGCGCGCCTTGGCGTTGCCGAAGGGCAACACGCCATGGTCGAGGCACACGCGGATGATGCCGCCCGACAGGTCCACCGCCCAGCCCACGGAGTCCGGGTTGGCCCCGCCGATCTTCACGATCTGCGCCGTCTCGTCCTCGGTGAGGTCCTTGTCCCAGCCGAGCTTTTTCAGCACGCCCAGCGTGAACTCGGGGTAGCCGTCCGTCAGTTCCGAGCCCTTGCTGTAGGAGCCGTCGGCGAGCATGCTCACCTGCGTCACGGTTCCGTCCGCCGCCTTCTCTTCGCGCACCACGCCGAAACGGGCGCGGAACGTGCCGCCGCCGTCCTTCACGTGCAGGTTGGTGTTGTAGAGGATGTGCGTGCCGGGATGCTTGATCTCCGGCTTGCCCCAGCACGGCCACGGCAGGCCGTAATAGTCGCCGCCGAAACCCGGCTCGCTGGCGTTCGACCGCAGGGTGACGATGTCGAACTTGCCCTGGTTGGCCATGTGCGCCTTGATGCGCTCGGGCGACTGGCCCGAATAGCCGGTCGAGAAGCCGCCCCGGTTGATCTCGCGCAGCAGGTCCTCGGCGTCGGGCTTGTTGTTCGTCACCTTGATGTTCTTGAACATCTGGTCGGCGAACCCGAGCTTCTTGGAGATCAGGTACAGCGCCTCGTAGTCGTCCTTCGATTCAAAGATCGGCTCGACGAATTTCTCGCCCCACTGGATGGAGCGGTTGGAGGCCGTGCGCGACCCGTCCGTCTCGAACGAGGTGCAGATGGGCAGCAGGTAGGTGCCGTTCTTGCGGCCCGAGAGCGCCGCGAACGTGGTGGGGTGCGGATCGGCCACGACCAGAAGGTCGAGCTTCTCCAGCGCGCTCACCGAGTCCGGCATGCGCGGGATCGTGTTGCCGCCGTGGCCGAAGACGAACATCGCCTTGATGTTGTCCTGCTGGTCCACGTCGTCGGCGGGCTGGTTCACGGCGTCGAACCAGCGCGTGGACGGGATGCCGGGCGTCTCCATGCTGGCCTTGCGCGTGCGCGCCGGGCGGCCGCCCTTGGCGGGCACTTCGTCGAAGCGCGACTGGAAGTACTCGTACGGCACGTCCCAGACGCGCGACCAGTGGCGCCAGGCGCCTTCCACGAGCCCGTAGTAGAGCGGCAGCGTGCCGATATCGAGGCCGAGGTCCGTCGCGCCCTGCACGTTGGTGTGGCCGCGGAAGATGTTGGCCCCCGTGCCGTTGGAACCGACGTTGCCGGTGGCCAGCAGCAGGTTGCAATAGGCGCGCACGTTGGCGGTGCCCACCGTGTGCTGCGTGCCGCCCATGCACCAGATGAACGTGGAGGGACGCTGCTTGGCGAAGGTCTCGGCGACCTTCTTCATCTGCTCGCCCGGAATGCCCGTGACGCGCTCGACCTCCTCGGGGGTCCACTTGGCGACTTCAGCCCGGATGGCGTCCATGCCGTCGACGCGCTGGCGGATGAACTCCTTGTCCTCCCAGCCGTTCGCGAAGATGTGGTGCAGCAGGCCCCAGATCACCGCGATGTCCGTGCCGCCGCGGAAGCGCACGTACTCGGTGGCGTGCGCCGCCGTGCGCGTGAAGCGCGGATCGAACACGATCACGTTGGCGCGGTTGGTCTCCTTGCCGGTGAGGATGTGCTGCAACGAGACGGGGTGCGCCTCGGCGGCGTTGGACCCCATGAAGACGATGGTCTTGGCGTTGCGGATGTCGTTGTAGGAATTAGTCTGCGCGCCGTAGCCCCAGGTGTTGGCGACGCCCGCAACCGTGGTCGAGTGGCAGATGCGCGCCTGGTGGTCGACGGAGTTCGTGCCCCAGAAGGCTGCGAACTTGCGGAACAGGTAGGCGCCCTCGTTGGTGAACTTGGCGGAGCCGAGCAGATAGACGGAGTCGGCCCCGGACTTGCCCCGGATCTCCGTCATCTTGTCGCCGATTTCGTTGACGGCCTGATCCCACGACACGCGGGTCCATTCGCCGTTCACGAGCTTCAGCGGATACTTCAGGCGGCGATCGCCGAACACCAGTTCGCGCACCGCCGCGCCCTTGGCGCAATGGGTGCCGCGGTTGATCGGGCTTTCCCACGCGGGCTCCTGCCCGACCCACACGCCGTTCTGCACTTCGCCGACGACCGTGCAGCCGACGGAGCAATGGGTGCAGATGTTCTTCTTGCGCTCGGCGGGCTTGGAATGGTCAATCAGCCCGATGGCGTCGGCCTTTTTCACGCTGCCCAGCGTGCCGGCGCCGAGCGCCGCGACGCCTCCGGCGACCAGCCCGGAGCGGCGAAGGAACGTGCGGCGGTCAAGCGCGCCCGACGACAATCCGGCCGCGACGGCCTGCAGGCGCGAGCCGCGAGCGGCTGCGTCTCTTCTCTTGATGAGCATGGCTGAGCCCCCTCAGTAGCGGTTGGTGCGGTAGAAGTTCTTGACGTGTTCGGATTCCTGGTAGCGCGCTTTCGTGCGCTCGTTCCCGGTCTCGGCGGCCAGCGCAGGCGTCGTGGCGACGCCCGTCGCCGCCCCTGCTCCAGCGACGGCGGCCGCGCCGCCGAGGCTGCGGAAGAAGCTGCGTCTGTCGACGGCTTTCCTCTGCGTATCCTGTTTCATTGCCCCACCTCCAGAAGATCGCTCACGCCGGCAGCGTGAACGCCTCGCTTTCAAGTTCCAGAAAAATCCGGCCGACCCGGCCGACGGCGCGATAGAAGACCGCGCGTTGGGAGACTTCGAGATCCGCGAAAAAGCGGATCGCCCAAGGTTTCACGTGCGCCTCGTAGAAGGCGCGCTGAGTCTCGAAATCCGCCTCGAACGCCCCGGAGGCGAAGTTGGACATGATCTCGCAGAGAATTGCTATGTGGTCTTCCGGCTCGCTGCGCACGCCGTCGCGCTCGACGCCAAGGCGCTCGAGGTCGGCGCGCAGCCGCGCCAGCGGGCGCTCGTGCAGGAAGCCGGTGAGATAGTACGAGCCGTACGGCAGGAATTCGCCCCGGCCCACGCCGATGAACAGGTCGAAATACTCCCGGCTGGCCGCGTCCGCGTCGATCCGCGACGCCGCAATTCCCAGTTCGATGTGGGCCATGCCCAGGTCGCTGGCGTCGCCCGTCAGTTGCGCCACCCGCGACAGCAGGTCGGCGTCGGGCGCGCGGCCCAGCAGCACCGCCAGCAGGCCCCATTCGGCGCCGCGCGCCTGGTCGACCTCGTCAGGATGCGGGCCTTCGCCGTCGTTGCTTGTCATGATGTGCCCGCCAAAGAGATCCGTGCGCAGAACGCTTCGCGGTATATTGGTCAAGGCTTCGACGGCCGCCACCCGCTCCGCGGGAATTCGCGCCCAGCCTGAGACGGACGGCTGCGAGATGCCGAGGCCGCGCGCGAGCGCAGCGACGCCGCCGGAAGCATGGATCGCTCGTTGGAGCCCGTCGTCCCTCATCGCCCTTCCTACTGGCCCTGGACGTTATGCGTCCTTGCAGCCCAAATCATTTTTGCCACGGCCCCGCCGCAGCTTCAATGACTATAGGCGCGTCCTATGTAGTCTACGGGTTACGTTGGGACTGGATCACGTGGGCGCCGCGCCCCCATGGCGCGTCCGGCGGGTGGGCAAGCCGCCTGGCTCCGCGCTCGCGGTGCGCTCCTGGGCGACCTGCGCTGGCGTCAAAGCATCTGACGGATCAACCGAAACGCTTTCCTCAGAGGCGAGATCGAGGCCCGGCCGCCGCACCGGATCGGCTGCGGGGGGCGGCCCCGGAATGGCCGGATCGGCCGGCGGGGCGCCCTCCGGGGCGGCCTCGCCTACGCCTAAAGTATGAGCCGCAAGCGCCGGGGTTTCAGGCTCCTCGGCCTCCTCCGGCAGCTTCGTGAACATCTGCGCGACGGCTTTGGCGGCATCGAATCCCGCCTGCATCGGCCCATTGCCGGGCACGCCTCCCGGGACGTTCCAGTCGAAGGCGTATTCCAGCGCGGGATTCACGTAGTCGCGAATCGCCGGATCGAGCGCCCACGCGCGCTTCATGGCCGCGTTGCGCAGGGCCTCCGGCACCTCCTTGCGCAGGAAGTCGCTCAGGTTGGTCGCTCCGTCGATGTCGTCGAGGCCGGGAAGCGAGGCGAGATCGAAGGCCTCGGGCGTCTCGTCCGGCGCTTCGCCGACCGGCGCCCCGTCAGCGGCGACCTCCGCGTCGCCCGGCTCCGGCGCGCGCGCGTCGTCCCTGGCGAGCGCCTTGCGGCGCGCCCAGCGGCTAAGGAACCCGTCCCTGTCCGAGTCCTGGCTCATGACCTATCGAACGCCTCCGCCCGGTCCCCGTCCGCCGCCCGGAACCTTGCGGGGGTCTGGGCCGGTCTTGTCGCGTTTGCGCTTCAGGAACGCCCGCTCCACGTGGTGCTCGTCCACGAAGGCCGCGACCCAGGCGGCTATATCGGGCGGCATGGGCGCCTTGCCCACTGTGAGCCCGCTTTCAAACAGCGATTCCCCCTCCGTGGGGTCCGCGGTCACCGCCGCCAGCTCCAGGCCGGGCGCCTGCGCCGTCTCGCGCAGCGCAACCCAGACAAAGGGCGCGCCGTCGGTGAGATTGTCCCGGTAATGGCCCGTCTCGGACGTGTGAAGCTCGATCACGGCAGCGCCGGCATAGAACAGCTCGCCGCCGTCCGCTTCGCCGAGCCGCGTCCAAGGCTCCGTCTGCGGGGCTTGGGCCAGCACGTCCACGGGGGTCCACACGTGGTCGATCCAGGGATTGTCCACGCTGGAGCGGCGCACCACGACGCCGACTTCGCGATGGACGCTCACTGGGTGCGCCCCTTCGCGGGCGGGTCGAGCAGCGGCAGGCCCGCGACGAGATTCTGCGGCTTCATGCGCACGATGTTGTCGGCCCCCATGGCGAGGAACAGGTAGACCGGGCGACCGCGCACGCGCTTGTCCACGCGCCGCTCGTCGTCGAAGGTCATGCGCAGGATCGCGATCACGCGGTCCATGTCCTGCGCCTTCAGGCTCTGGGCGCGCCAGAGCGCGTTGCCAATGCGGGTGCCCTCGGGATCCAGCCCCACGAACCAGCGCCAGTCCTTGTCCTCCATCCGGGCGATGGGCTCGACATGGACCCGGGCCCCGGTGAGGCGCAGAACCCATCCGGCGACGGCTTTCGCCAGCCCCTCGCGCGCCCTGGCGGAGCCGCCCAGGTTCATCGCCATGGAATTGGCGTCGGAGCGCGACCAATAGGTCCAGGCGTTCTCGTCGTCCATGACGTCGAGGTCGGCGCCCTCCCCCTGCAACATCGCCGTGAGGGGCGAGGTGTGCATCATTTCGGCGCGGGCCTTCTGCTGCTCCTCCACGAGTTCGGCGTCCGCCAGCAACAACACGCCGTCGTGGACGCTCGCCTTCTGGGCGCGGAAGAAAAGCTCCCCCGCGCGCAGCACGTAAGGATCGTCGCAGCCGTCCAGCGCGTTGCGCAGGATGAGATGCGCCAACTGGTCGAGGAACATGGGCGGCAGGTCCACCCGGTCGGCCCTGGCCAGTTCCACATAGGCCGCCTCGATGGAGGGCGCCTTGGCGAGCCGGTCGCGGAAACGGATGAAGAAACTCCAGTTCTCCCGCGCGTCCGCATCCTCGATGCGCGCGATCTCGTCCTCGCCCACCAGGCGGAACGGATCGGCCAGCAGGGCCGCGTGCAGCGCGCGCTCGTGCGCGCAGGCCTCCGGGGGCGGCGCCAGTTCCGGCCGCGCCAGCCACGCCATCATGAGTTCGGGCGTCGCCGCCAGATTGCCGTCCGCCAGCCGTTGCGACAGGTGATGACCGGACGCGACCCAGAATTCCCTCATGCGCCATCTTTCTTCATCAGCGAGACGAGATCGACGCGCTCCTGCGCGTCCGGCTCCTCGCCCTCGATCTCGTAGAACGTGAACGCGCGCGACAATGCGTGCAGCCTGTCGGCGCCCGGCACGGTCTCGCGCGGCTTCAGGGTGCGGAAGCGCTCGCGGATCTCGCCCGCCTCCATGCGGCGCTCGACGGCCAGCAACGTGCCTTCCGGGTGCTCGCAAAGGCTGGCGGCGAACGCGATTTCCTCCTCGGCCGCTTGCCGCGCCTGCCCGGCGTCCGGCGCGCCCAGCGTCAGGAACCGGCCCGCCAGCGTCTCGACCGCCTCGGCGCGGTCCTCCCCGGTGGCGTCCACCACGACGGCGAGGGTGGAGAAGCCGAGCGTCCGCACGCCCAGGAACCCCGAGCGGAAGGCGGCGCGCTCCTTGGGCGACATGGCTTCCGGATCGCTGTGCGCGAACAGGAACGAGCCCGAGACCGCCCATTCGCCGGCGTCCGCGGCGCGCTCGAAGACGAACGTGTCGGAGGGGTCGAGCCGGATGGTGCGGGGCAGCTTCGTCATGGTCATGCGAGCTTCGGGGCGCCCAGCCGGGCGTCGTACCATGCGCTCGCACTCAGGGCGGAGACCAGCGGGAAGCGGTCCGCCGGGCCGCCCATGGGGGCGGTCACCAGCAGGTCGCCGCCCGCGTCGATCATGCGCCGCTCGCCGGCCTTCTTCTTCGGCAGGCGCTCAAGATATTGTTCTCCCACGGCGCGAAAGCCGCGTTCGCCCCAGGCGTCGAACGCGACCATCAGGTGACGGGCGAAACTCTCCACGACCGCGTCGGCGTCGATCAGTTCGAACCCTTCCGACACAAGCGCCGTGCCGCCGGGATGCTCGCCGGACTCCACATGGCTGAGATCGACGGCGCGCAGCATTGCGCCGAACACCAGCCAGTCGGGGACCGCGTCCTCCGCGCACTCCGGGGGCCAGCCCAGGCGCCCGCCGCCCACCAGCCCGCGCTCGAACAGGATCGTGTCCGGCCAGACGAACGCCACCTCGCGCTCGGGCGGGCAATGGGCCGCGATGGCCTCCGCCAGCGCATGCATGCCGGCGAAGAACGCGCGCCGCGCGCCCGCCAGCGGCTCGCCAGGCTCCAGCACCACGGCGAACTCGATCAGGTCGTAGCGCCGCACCTGCACCAGCGTTCCCGCGCCCTGCTCCGCCGCGATGGCGCAGGCGTGCGCGAAAGCGTCGCCCCGTTCGCGCAGGCGCACCTGCGTATAACCGGGGGGAAGGTCGAGAGCGTCCTCGTTGCGGTCGTTCATGCCCACCCGTAGCACCTCCCGGCGGGGGTTTGCATTCCCCGAAGCGATACTATTTAGGTGTTTCGCCTCGCAGGCCAAGCCGCAAAACGCCGCGGCGAGGGTCAGGCGGCAGCAATGAAGGTGTCGTATGGCCGGCGAACGAACGATCTTCCTGTGCAGTTGCGAGCAGACGATGGACGTCGATTTCGACGCCGTCGCCAAGGCTTGCGTTGGAAAGACCATTGCGGGCCGCCAGTTCTGCGGCGCGGAGCTGGACCGGGTGCGCGCAGCGCTCGCTGAGGCGGGCGAGGTCACCATCGCCTGCACCGCGCAGGCCCCCCTGTTCCGGGAAGCCTCCGAAGACGCCGGCGAGGTCGCGCAGGTCACATACGTGAACGTGCGCGAGACCGCCGGCTGGTCGAGCGAGGGCGCGAAAGCCGCCCCCAAGATGGCGGCGCTGATCGCCGCCGCCGCCGAATCCATGCCGCCCATCGCGCTGACCACGATCGAGAGCAAGGGCGTCGCGCTCATCTATGGACGGGACGAGCGCGCCATCGACGCCGCCCGCCGCCTTTCCGACCGGCTGGACGTCACGGTGCTGCTGTCGCGGCCCGACCATGTGCCGCCGCCGCGCGATTTCGAATTCCCGGTGTTTCGCGGCACGATCCGCAACGCGCTGGGAAGCCTCGGGGCCTTCGACCTCACCATCGACGATTTCGCCCTGCCCTCGCCCTCGTCGCGGGCCGCGCTCGTCTTCGGCGCCCCGCGCAACGGCGCGAAATCAAAGTGCGACGTCCTGCTGGACCTCACCGGCGGCGCGCCGCTGTTTCCCGCCCATGACCTGCGCTCCGGCTATTTGCGGCCCGACCCTGGCGACCCGGCGGCCGTGGAGCGCGCGATTGCTGAAGCGGGCAACCTCGTGGGCACGTTCGACAAGCCCCGCTACATCGACTTCAAGGCGGACCTTTGCGCCCATTCGCGCTCGAAGGTGACGGGCTGCACGCGCTGCCTCGACCTTTGCCCCACGGGCGCCATCACGCCCGACGGCGACCATGTGGCCATCAGCGCGGAAATCTGCGCGGGCTGCGGCTCCTGCGCGGCCGCATGCCCCACTGGGGCGGCGAGCTACGCCCTGCCGCCGGCGGACGCGCTGATGCGCCGTCTGCGCGCGCTGTTGCTCGCCTACGGCAAGGCGGGCGGCGAAAAGGCGGTCGTGCTGTTCCACGACGGCGATCACGGCGAGCCGCTGATCGACGCGCTCGCGCGTTTCGGCGAGGGACTTCCGGCCAACGTGCTGCCGCTGCGCGTCAACGAGATCACCCAGATCGGCCCGGAGACGCTGGCCGCCGCCTTTGCGTATGGAGCCGCCGGCGCCCACTTGCTGGCGCGCGGACGCGCGAAGCACGATCTCCTCGGCGCCCAGCGCGTCGTGCGCACGTGCGAGACCATCGTCCGGGCGCTCGGCTTCGGGGCGGACCTGGTGTCCATCATCGAGACGGACGATCCCGACGACCTGCTCGCCCGGCTGCGCGCGGCGCCGGTCGGCGCCCCCGCCGCGGCGCCTGCCGGGTTCGTGGCGCGC
>JAQGJX010000003.1 GCA_028290405.1 Hyphomicrobiales bacterium | reverse complement strand
GGGCGCGAGCGAGGCCGCGCTCATCGGCAACCTTGCGGGCTCCGGGGAGGCGCGCCTGCTGGGCGGGCTGCGTCGCGCGGACCCGGGCGCGCTCGACCGGGTGATCGCCGCCGCCGAAAAGGACAGCGTGGCGGCCGACGAGGGCGCCATCGTGGCGGCGCTCGCGCGCGAACTCGACCGCGCGCAGGAGCGTGCGCCCGCGGTGGAGACGCGTTTCGACGTGGTGGCGGCGTCCGGCGTGTTGCGGCTTCAGCCCGCTGCAATCGCCAACGCCAGCGCGCAGGTGACCGCCTCGGCGGCGCTGGACCTGCGCGCGCTGCGGCTCGAGGAGACCATCGACATCGTCAGCCGGGCGCCGCCGCGCGGCTGGACGGGCGCGCCGCCGCGCGTGCGCGTTCTCTGGAGCGGACCGGTGGACCGTCCCCAGCGCTCCGTCGAGGCGGGCGGGCTGGTGAATGGCCTGTCGGCCCGCGCCATCATGCGGGAGGCGTCGCGGATCGAGGCCGTGGAGGCCGACATTCGGGAACGCGCGGCTTTCAACCGGCGCCTGAAGGCGCAGGAATGGCTGCGCCAGCGGCGCGCGGAGATCGAAGCGTGGAAGATCGAACAGGCGCGCCTGGCCGAAGACGCGCGGCGCAAGGCCATTGAAGAGGAGCGCCGCAAGGCCGCCGAGGCCGCTCGGGAGGCGCAGGAGCGCCGCGCCGCCGAAGAACGCGAGCGGCAGGACCGGGAGCGGCGCGAGGCGCAGGAATTGCGAGAGGCGCAGGAGCGGGAGCGGGAGCGGCGGGCGCAGGAAGCCGCCGCGCGCAGGGCTGGCGAAATTCTCAAGGTCGAGCCTCAGGGCGAGCTCTCGCCCTTCAGCCGCTACTGACCGGCGGCGGCCTCCAGGACGAACACCCGTATGGCGGAGGACAGGTTCGCCTCGCCGCGCCCGGCGTCGAGCTCCGCCACCAGCCGCGCCAGGGGCACGCCGCGCGCTTCGGCCAGCCCGCGCAGGCGGATCCAGAAAGCGTCTTCCAGCGAAATGGAGGTGCGATGGCCGGCGATGACCAGCGAGTGCTTGCGCATGCGGGTGGGGACGGGCGCGTCGGCGCTCATGAGGACGGTTCGTCGCCCCGGGACGGGTCGCGACGGTGGCCCTCGATCCTGCGCTCGGACAGGTCGCGCGTCGCCTGCGTCAGGGTGCGCTCGGCCTTCGTGCGGCCGAACTCCACGCGGTTCGCGTCAGCCGTGCGGGCGGCGTCGGTTCTGGCGCGCGCCTTGCGGGCGCGGCGCAGGTTCACGATGTCGGCCATGGGAGCGCTCTCCGCCCGTGACGCCGCTGGAACGGCGCCGCCTCAGGTCTTCTTGCGAAACGCGTCGATGGACACGACCTTGGTGCCCTCCTCGGCGCCGCCGGCGTCCGCCTCCGCCTCGGGCGAAGGGGCGGGGATTTCCGTGGAGCGCCGCGCCGCGGGTTTGGCGGCGGGGGCGGGGGCCTTGGCGTCCTGGTCCTGGCGGGGCGCGACGCGGGGCAGCGCGGTCGGGCCGGTGCGCGCATGGGCCTCGGCGGCCGCCTCCTCCTTGGGCTCGAACTTGAGCATGAAGGGGACGGAGGGGTCGTGGAAGCCCGTCAGCGCCGAGAACGGCACCACGAGGCGCTCGGGGATGTTGGAGAACGACAGCCCCACCTCGAACTGGCGCTCGTTGACGATGAGGTCCCAGAACTGGTGCTGTAGCACGATGGTGATTTCGTCGGGATATTGGGCGCGCATGCGCGGCGAGAGCTGGACGCCCGGCGCGTGCGTCTTGAACGTGACGAAGAAATGGTGTTCGCCCGGCAGGCCTTCGCGGGCCACCTTGATCAACAGATCCCGCACCATGGCCCGAAGGGCGTCCTGAACCAGCAGATCGTAGCGGATGGCGGGCTGTTGCATGAAGGAGTCCGGCAAGAAAGGAAGTGGAGGCTTCTGTTGCCAGGCGCCTCCGAGCCCCGCCTGATAAGTGCTAGCCTATCAGGACTTGGTTACCGGTGACGGCACAGCTTACGCTGCGACGGCGACCGGAGCATAGTTGTCATTGGCAACTATAGGTTTGACCCGATAACGGCGGTATCATGCCGGGCAAAAGAGCACCTTTTACACCCCCGTCGATCCTATTTCGCCCCCGCCGGAACGTGCGATGCACACACGCTCTGGTGGAGGCGCCGGGTACCGCCCCCGGGTCCGGATGGCTTATTCTGATGTCCGTTTATCGCCATAGTCTCCTTGCGGAGACAGACTGAATATAGGCGCTTACCGCGCCGGGCGAAAGGGCGCGGCGCAGAAAAAGCCGCGAGCGCTTTCGGGACGTCGGGTTCTTGGCTGGCCGGGGTGCGCGCCGGGAGGCGCGGTCCAGCCAGCGCCCCTTGGACCGCGCGCCTCCCGCCCGCGTTACGGCGTGACGCGCCCGAGGCGGATCGCCAGCCGGACGATGGCGGCGACCGAATCCATCTGGAGCTTTTCCATCAGCTGGGCCCGGTAGCTCTCCACCGTCCGGGCGCTGATGCCCAGCCTGGTGGCGATGGCCTGGCTGGTGAGGCCCTGGGCGACGAAGTCGAACACTTCCATCTCGCGCGGCGTCAGGCGTTCGAAGCGCGCTTCGGCGTCGCGCGCCGCCTGGCTTGTGGCCTGCCGCTCGAACTTCACCGCGAGGCTGCGGTTGATGGCGGCCACCAGTCGCACGTCGTCCACGGGCTTCTCGATGAAATCCTGCGCGCCCGCCTTGAGGCCTGCGACCGCCATGGGCACGTCGGCGTGGCCCGAGATGAGCACCACCGGAATGTCGAGCGCGCGGCGCGCGAGCTCGCGCACGAGGGCGATTCCGTCGGTGCCCGGCATGCGCACGTCGGCGATGACGCACGCGGCGTTGGGTGATTCCGGGGAGGCGAGGAAAACGTCGGCCGATTCGTACAGATCGACCGCGTAGCCGTAAACGCCGAGCATCTCGCCCAGCGCCGTGCGCACGGCCTCCTGATCGTCCACGACCGCGAGTCTCGGCTGGCTTGCAAGTCTATTCGGGCTCACCGGCTATTCCCCTTGCTTGGACCCGCGAGGCTGCGGGAATCCAGAACCTGAATTCGGTCGCGCCCGGCTCGCCGGAGTGCAACCAGATGCGCCCGCCGTGGGCTTCCACGATGCCCGCGCTGATCGCGAGACCGAGCCCAAGGCCGTCGTCCTTCGTGGTGGCGAGCGGCTCGAACGCCTTGCTGGCGAAGTCGGGCGCGACGCCGGGGCCGTTGTCGCGCACCGCGAACTCCACCTGGTTCGCCTCCTGCCCGCGCCGCACCGAAATGCTCACAAGCCCCTCCGGCCGCGCCGCGCCGCGCGCTGAATCGATCGCCTCGATGGCGTTGCCGGCGAGGTTCATCAGCACCTGTTGTAGCTGGATGCGGTCGCAATGTAACGGGGGCAGGCCACGCTCCACCTCGCTCGCCACGCGCACGCGGCGCTGCGAGGCGAGGGGCCGCACGAGCGTGAGGGCGTCGTGCAAGATGTCGGCGGCGCTCGCGTTGGAGCGGCCGAGGTCGCCCCGGCGCAGGAACTGGCGCATGCTGCGCAGGATGCCCGCCGCGTGGTCGATCTGCTGCACGCTGCGGTCCAGGTAGTCGCGCACGCGGGCGACGTCGGGCGGCTCGGATTCGGAAAGTTTCTGCGCCGTCCGGGCGTAGGCGCGCGCGGCCGTCATGGGCTGGTTGATCTCGTGCGAGAGCGCGGACGCGAGGCCTGTCACAAGATGGAAGCGGTCCGCCCGGGCGGCCTCGGATTCCTTTTCCTTCAGCAGCGCGCGGGCGCCGCTGGCGGCGCGGCTTTCGGCGTCGCGCTCGCTGGAGACGGCGCCGACCAGCAGGCCGGTGGCGGTGAGCACCGTCATGAGCGTCTGGAAATTGGTGAACGCGGTGGCGTCGTACGCATAGGCGTTGAGGCAGGCGAGCAGCGCGATCTGCGTGGCGGCGAGCGTCAGGCACACGCCGTCGAGGCCGTTGCGAAGCGCCGCGAACACCACCGGCAGGAACAGGAAATAGAATGACTGGTAGGCGCGCGGATCGCCCTCGCGCAGCACCAGCCACACGGCCGCCACGGCGACGACCGCCGCCGCAAGCACGCCCGCCATGAACGACGTGTCGGCCAGTTGCCTGCGTATTTTCCCGCGCGAGGACCGCAGCACCAGCGGGGTCACCACCGCAATGCCGATCATGTCGCCGACCAGCAGGGGCACGGACGCGCGGCTGACGTCCGACGGGCTGGCGAGGCCGCGCGCCAGCAGGAACAGCGCCAGCGTGGAGCCCACCAGCAGCGCGCCCGCAAAACCGGCGCTGAGCAGCAAGGCCACGTCGCGCACCCGTTGCAGGCCGGGGTCGAGCCGCAGGGCGCGGGCCAGCGCCGCAGTGAGCGAATAACTGATGGTGACGAGCCCCGCGAGCGCGGCGGCCTCGCGCCATGTTTCGCTGCTGCCCACCATGGTGGCTTCGGCGATCAGCGCGCCGCAGAAGAGCGCCAGGGTCGCCATGCCGCTTCCGCGCGCCATGCCGGCGAACAGGATGCCAAGGCCCGGGTTCCAGGCGGTCACGGGCAGGCCGCGATATTCCTGGACGACGCTGATCCACTCGAACGCCAGATAGAGCGCGAGAAGCCCGAGGAATTGCGCGGTGGTCGCCAGCGGCGAGCGCGACGCGGCAGGCTCGGGGCTTCTCGTCGCCATTTTATTTCGGCGCCTTCAGGCCAAGGGCGTTCACGACCTCCGCCCACTTCTTCGCTTCGGCCTCAACGTAGGCCTGCGAGGTCGCAAGGTCGCCGCCCATGGGGATGAGCCCGGCCTTGGCGAGGCCCTCGCGCACCTTGGGGCTCGCCAGCACGACGTTTGAATCGGCGTTGATGCGCGCCAGCACGGCGCCGGGCGTCTTGGCGTGCACGAACAGGCCCACCCATGTGGCGTCGTCCACCTCGCCAAGGCCCGCTTCCGTCACGGTGGGCACGTCCGGCAGGTCGGCGATGCGCTTGGCGCTGGTGACCGCGAGGCCCTTCACCGTGCCGCCCTTCACCTGCTCGATGGCGCCCGACAACGCGACGCTGGACAGCGGCACGTGGCCGGCCATGACGGCGGAAATCGCCGGACCGGCGCCGGTGAACGGCACGTGCCGCACGTCCACCTTGCCCAGCAGGCGGAAGATGCGCTCGCCCGACAGGTGCGGCGTGGTGCCAGCGCCTGCGGAGGCGAACGAAAGCGGCTGCGTCTTGGCCAGTGTCATGGCCTCGGCCAGATTGTTGGCCGCAAGGTTTGGCGCGCCGACGATGATATTGGGCGCCGTGCCCACCAGCGCGGCGGTCTTGTAGTCCGACAGCGCGTAGCCCGCGTCCTCGTAATAGCTGACGTTGGCGGCGATCGCCGTGGTGGTGACGAGCACCGTGTAGCCGTCCGGATCGGCGCGCGAGACCGCCACGGCGGCGATGTTGCCGCCTGCGCCGCCGCGGTTTTCGACCACGACCGGCTTGCCCCATTTCTCCGACAGGGCCTGCCCCATGAGGCGGGCCACGATGTCGGCGGGGCCGCCTGGCGCGAACCCCGCGACGAAGCGCACGGTCTTCTCGGGATAAGCCGTCTGTGCGCCAGCGGGAGGCGCGGCGAGGACGGCGGCGAGCAGGGCGCCCGCCGCAATGCGTGAAATCGTCTTCATGGCGTGCTCCTGTTCAGGCGATGGCGCCCAGATCCGCTTGCGCGAGGGCGTAATGGGCGATCTCGCGGCGCGTCGCGATCCAGACGTCGTCGCGCTCCAGCGCGATCTTCATCATGGCGTCGTACGCCCAGGCGCCCGAGGGGCGGCCGAAGACGTGGGTATGCGCGGTGACGTCGAGCATGAAGGGCTGGTCGTCCGCCTGGAGGGCGTTCTCGAGAATGTCCTCGAACTGGTCGATCAGCGTGGCTGGCGCGTTGCCGTAGCGGATGCAGTGCGGCAGGTCGTTCACGTCCATCGTGAGCGGAATGCGCACGAGACGGCGCACGCCGCCCGCGCCATCGTCGTATTCGTCGATGGAGGGCAGGTCGTCGTCGTTGCAGTCGCCGTGCCAGAGGTAGCCCGCCTGCGCGAGCATGCCGGGAAAGCTCGGCGCCCCGGTGCCGCGCGGCGAGATCCAGCCCACGGGCGCCTCGCCGGTGACGGCTTCAAGCGCCCTGGTGTTGCGCTCGACGTTGGCGCGCGCGGCCGCTTCGTCCAGATAGACGGGGATCACGTCCATGCCCCACGAGTGCGCATAGACGTCGTGCCCCGCCGCATGCAGCGCCCGCACCGCGTCCGGCGCGCGCTCGGCCAGCACGCCGTTGGTCATGACGCTGGTGCGCACGCCATTGGCCTGCGCGATGCGCGACAGGCGCTGGATTCCGCGGGTGGGGCCGTACTTGGCCCATGAGTCCGCGTTGGTGTCGAAGTAGCCGGGCTTCAGCACGTTGCCCATGGGGCCTATGCCCGGGGCTTCGCCCTCGGACCACGCCTCGAAGGCGATGTTGAACACGAGCGCGACGCGCTTGCCGTCCGGCCAGCGGAAGTCCGGCGTGGCGCGCAAGGTGCGCAGGGGCTGAAGCGATTGAGGCATGGAGCGTCCTTGGCTGTGGTCGTCGGTCAGGGCTGGGGCGGCACGCCGTCCACGATGGTGACGCGCTTCATCAGGCGGCGCTGGACGGTGGGGAAATCGGTGCGGGCATGGCTGGTGCAGCGATTGTCCCAGATGAGCGTGTCGCCCACGCGCCACGCATGGCTGTAGACGTTGTCGGGGCGCTCCAGCGCGTCGCACAATTCGGCGATCAGCGCCGCGCTCTCGTCCTCCGGCAGGCCCTCGATGCGATCCGTCATCAGGCGGCAGAGCGACAGCGAGCGCTTGCCGGTCTCGGGAATGCGGCGCACGAGAGGGTGGGTGGCGCGCGGCCGGTCGTCGCTCGCGGCGCGGTTCTCCCGCAGCGTCTCCCCGTAGGAGAACGAGTGCGTGGCCCGCAGGCCTTCGATGCGCGCCTTCGTGGCGGCCGGAAGCGTCTCGTAGGCGCGCACGTTGTTGGAGAACATCGTGTCGCCGCCGGCGTCCGGAATTTCAACCGCGTGCAGCGCAGCCGCCTTGCAGGGCGTGTCGCGGTAGATCTGGTCGATGTGAAACGCCATTTCGCCGTCCGGCAATTGCCCGAGCGGCTTGCCGTCCTGGCGGATGTTCGAGATGACCATGATGTCGTCGCGGCCCGAGAGCGGCGAGACGAGGCGCGACTTGGCGACGTCCCCCAGCGCCTTGCCGAGAGTCACGAGGTCGGCGTCGGCGATCGCCTGGCCGCGCAACAGCAGGAGGTGGCTCTGGTGGAAAGCCTCGCGCAACTGGGCGGCCTCGTCCGGCCCCATGCGGCGCACGTCCAGCCCGAGGACCTGCGCGCCCAGCGGCGCGTCGAGCGGCCGGATGGTCAAGCTCATTCTTCTCCCCTGCGCGTGCGCGTTCCCCGTGGGGCGCACTCTAGTCACGCCGCAGGTTTGCGCAAGCAGGCCGATCCCGCTACCCATGGGGTCAAATGGATGCGCCCGCACGGCGCGAAGGGGAGGGTTGCTCTATGAAAGCCTGGATTCTCGCGACAAGCGCGCTCTGCCTGGCGAGCGCGGGCGCGGCGGCGCAGGAGGACGCGGCTTCGTTCTACAAGGGCCGCAACGTGTCGATCCTGGTGGGTTCCTCGCCGGGCGGCGGGTACGACCTCTACGCGCGGATGCTGAGCCGCCATATGGGCAAGCACCTGCCGGGGGCGCCGACGTTCGTGGTGTCCAACATGCCGGGCGCGGGCGGCAACGTCGCCGCCGCCCACGTGGCCAACGTGGCGCCCAAGGACGGCTCGGTGATCGGCGCGATCTTCATGGGCACGGTGGTGGAGCCGCTGTTCACGACCACCAAGCGCCCGACCCACCATCCCACGAAGTTCAATTACATCGGCAGCGCCAACACGGATTACTACGTGTGCCTCGTGCGCGGCGACGCGCCGGTGAAGACGTTCTCGGACCTGTTCGACAAGGAGCTGGTGGTGGGGGCGAGCGCGGGCGGCGCCTCCACGCGCGACTTCGCGCTGCTGCTCAAGAACGTGCTCGGCGCGAAGCTGAAGATCGTCGCCGGCTATCCGGGCACGCGGGAGATCAACCTCGCCATCGAAAAGGGCGAGGTGCAGGGCGGCTGCGGCCAGAGCTGGTCGTCGGTCGCGGCCATCTACCAGACGGCGTTCGCCGAAGGGCGCGTGAAGGCGCTCGTGCAGGAAGACGCCACCGGCTATCCGGAGCTCAACAAGCAGGGCGTGCCGCTCGCCCGCCAGTTCGCCAAGACCGACGAACAGCGCCAGATCCTGGACCTCGTCTACAGCCAGACCTTCTTCAGCCGTCCCTACGTGGTCGCCCAGGAGGTTCCGGCGGATCGCGTGGCGGCGCTGCGCAAGGCCTTCATGGACACGCTGAAGGACCCCGAGCTTGTCGCGGAGGCCAGCAAGATGAAGGTGGACGCCGATCCGGTGTCGGGCGAGGACCTGCAGAAGAAGGTGGTGGAGATTTTCGCCACCCCGGCCGACATCGTCGAAAAGGCCCGGGCGGCCATCGCCCAGTAAGGCCGCCGTGCCGCCGTCTCCCGCAACAGGAGGCGGCGGCCGCGCGCTAGTTCTTGATCGCCACGCCGGCCATCTTCACGGTCTCTTCCCAGACCCTGGCCTCCGCCTCCATGCCGGCCGCGAAGGCCGCCGTGGGGCCGCCGTCGGCGATGAGGCCCAGTTCCTCGAAGCGCTTCGTCACGTTGGGATCGCGCAGCGCGGCCGCGAACGCGGCGTGCAGCTTGTCTAGCACCGGTTGCGGCGTGCCCCGGGGGGCCGCCAGCGCCCACCAGTTGGACGCGAACACGCCGGGCACGCCCGCTTCCGCCGCCGTCGGCACGTCCGGCATGGACGGGAAGCGCTTGTCGCTCGCGATGGCGAGCGCCTTGGCGGCGCCGGCCCGCACCTGCCCCAGCCCCACCGGTATGGCCGCAAGATAAAGCTGGATGTGCCCCGCGATGAGCGCCTGCATGGCGGGCGGGGAGCCCGTGAAGGGCACATGCACGATGTCCAGCCCGGCGATCTGCTTGAAGCGCTCGGTCGCCAGATGCGGCGCTGTGCCGACGCTCGGGGAGGCGAAGTTGAGCTTGCCGGGATTGGCCTTGGCGTAGGCGATGAAGCCCGGCAGGTCGGCGGCGGGCACGGACGGGTGCGCGTAGAACACCAACGGGCTGTCCACGAGCTTCATGATAGGCGCGAAGGCCGTGACGGGATTGTAGTTCATGTTGGGAAACACGAACTGGTTGATGACGAAGTTGTTGGTCGCGCCCACCAGCAGCGTGTAGCCGTTGGGCTCGGCGGTCGCGACCGCCTGCGCGCCGATGTTGCCGCCGCCGCCCGGGCGCGCCTCCACGACGATGCGCTGGCCCAGTCGCGCGCCCGCGATCTCGCCCAGGAGCCGCGTCACCGCGTCCCCCGTCGAGCCCGCCGCGTAAGGCACGATGACCGTGATGGGGCGCTCAGGCCATTCGGCGGCCCCTGCGGGCGCGGCGACAAGGATTGAGGACGCGGCGGCAGCGATCAACAGGCGGCGGGCGATGGGCATGGCGTACTCCGGCGAAAGCTCCCGCGGCGCTTAGCAGAGCCGCGCCATGGCGGCAAACGCTACAGCCGCGAGGGCAGGAAGGTCACGAGCGGCGGGAACAGCCACAGGATGAACATGCCCAGCACGATGATCCACACGAAGGGCCACGCGGCCTTGTAGATGTCGGTCATCGAGAGGTCTGGCACGGCGCTCTTCAGCGCGAACAGCACGTAGCCGAACGGCGGCGTGAGGCCGCCCACGGTGGCGGTGATGAGGAACAGCGTCCAGAACCAGATCGGGTCGAAGCCGTAGACGCCCAGCAGCGGCTTGTAGATTGGGATGAGCACCAGCATGATGGCGAGCTGGTCGAGGAACATGAACAGCACGAACGGCACGGCCAGCATGGCGAAGAGCGTCAGCCAGCCGGGCAGGTCGAGATGGGTGACCAACTCGCCGATGGCGCGCGGGGCGCCGGTGTAGGACAGCACCTGGCTGAAGATCACCGCCGAGCACATGATGATGAGCACGAGGCCGGTGATGAAGGCCGCCGCCGATATCGATTCAAGGATCATGCCGACGCTGAAGCGGCGATAGATGAGCGAGGTGATGACGGCGCCCACGACGCCCGTGGCGGCCGACTCGGTCGGGGTCGCGACGCCGAACATGATGAAGCCCATGACCATGAAGAACACGAGCGCGCAGGGCGCCATGCGCAGCACCGCCATCAGCGCGCCGCCCTTACGCACGGTCTTCGTGGGGTCGTCCTGCTCGGGCGCGAGCGCCGGATTGAGCTTCACTTTCACCAGCACGTAGACGAGGAACAGCCCCATCAGCATGACGCCGGGAACGATGCCGGCGATCAGCATGCCGGCGGTGGAGACCTCCGCGAGCGCGGCGATGATGACCGCAAGGATGCTGGGCGGGATGATGGGATCAAGGCTCGCGCCGCCCAGCAGCGTGCCGGCCGAAAGATGCTTGTCGTAGCCGCGTTCGCGCATGGCGGGATACAGCGAGCGGCCGAGCAGGCCCGCCACCGCGATGGCCGCGCCCGACAGCGCCCCCATGACTGCCGACAGCAGGATGCACAGCACGTACTGGCGCCCGCGGATGCGCCCCACGAACCGGTCCAGCGCGTCGAACACGGCCTCCATGGCTCCCGAGCGAAACAGGATTTCGCCCATGAGGATGAACAGCGGCACGGTGGCGAGCGCGTCGTTGGTGGCGGTCGCGTAGATGCTGTTGGCGAAGAGCCCGAAGCCCGCCGGGCCGAACAGGAACAGCACGGCCCCAACGTTCAGCACCAGGAAGGCGACGAAGATCGGCAAGCCGAGAAACAGCAGGCACAGAAGGGCCCCAAGCCCGCCGCCAAGCGCCACCCACGTGTTCATAGGCAAAGACCGATCATTGGGAAAAGCCGTTCATGGCGGGAGGCGTCAGGCGAGGCCTTCGGGCGGCGGAGGAGCGTCTTCGGCGATCTGCCGCAGGAAATAGAGGCCCGCGCTGAAGAACCCGTAGGGCACGAAGACGGACACCATCCACTTGGGGACCGGCCACGCGGAGATCGTCTCGATGCCGCGCGTGTACTGCTTGATGGTTTCGCCGAAGCAGAACCACGCGGCGAACAGGCACATGCCGCCCGCCACCAGCCGCACCGCGACGTCCAGCCGGCGCTGGCCCGCGGGCTTGAGCGCGTCGCGCAGCATGTTGATGACCACGTGGGCGTTCCGGCGCGTCAGCTCCGGCGTGATGAGGAAGATCGACGCGCACAGGAAATACGCCACGAAGGCGTTGGCCCAGGAGGTGGGCGCGTTGAAGAGATAGCGCGCCGTGACCTCGTAGCTGAACGCCAGCGCGATGCAGCCGATCAGCAGCATGGCGAGCATGCGGCCGGCGTCGGTGATCGCGTCATGGATGCGAAAGAGCGTCGTCAAACCCGTTCCCCCGGTATGGAGCGGGACGCCGCTCTGGCGCCCCGCCTGAGACGTGGACCTGCGGCTCAGAGACCGAGCTTCTTGTCCATGACGAGCTTGAGAAGCGAGTCGGCCTCCGCGCCGTTCTTCTTCTTCACGAGGTCCCAGACGCCTTCCATCCAGTAGCCGTTCATCTTCGCGACGTTCTCCGGCGAGGGCTTCGTTTCCTGCACGCCGCGCTTGCGCAGTTCGGCGGCCTCGTCGTCGGCCATCTTGTCGAAGACCGAGTAGATGTGTTTCTCGACCTTCTTGCCGACCTCCAGAACGGCGGCCTGGTCGGCGGGCGAAATCTTGCTCCATGCGTCGAGGTTGGCGAAGATGAGCAGCGTGCTCACCCCGAAGGACGGGCGCACGTAATACTTCGCGACTTCATAAAAGCGCAGGTCCAGGGCTCCGACGGTGGGCCATGCGGCGCCGTCGATCACGCCCTTTTCGAGCGCGGGATAGATTTCATTGCCGGGCAGCACGACGGGCGATCCGCCGAGTTTGGAGATGAGCGGATGGTAGACCTGCGTGCCGCGGATCTTGCGGCCCGAGAAGTCGCCCTTCTCGCCGATAGGCTGGCGCAGCATGATGTGGTAGCCGGAATCGCCCTGCGGCACGAGCGCGACGACTTTCAGATTGTGCTTGGCGTAGTGCTTGTCGACGGCCTCCATGAGGCCTGCGGCGCGGCGCTTGTCGGGGTCGGCCGCCACGGCGTCCAGCGCCATGCCGATGCCCGTCGCGCCGTAATGGTAAGCGCCGTGGGTGATGAGGAAGCTGAACACGCCCGCCGACGTCGGCTCGAGCTGCTCGAAGGGCGAGACGACTTCCGGTCCGCTGCGCTGGATCTTGACTCGCCCGCCGGTGGCGGCCTCGACGTCCTTGGCGAACATCTCCTCGGTGATCCAGGTGCCCTTGTTGTTGGGCGTCCAACTGGACAGGAGCTTGAAATCGGCGGCCTGAGCGGCGAACGCCGAAAGTGCGAGCGCGGCGAAAGCTCGCGCGAATCCTGCTGCGATGGAGCGCATATCGTTTCCTCCTCCATGGGGCCGGTCGTCGCCGCGCTCCCAATTGACAACGAGGCTATGCGAGCCAAGCGTGGCGCGCAAGCGCGTTGGCCGGCCAAGGGCTTTGGCCCCTTCCGGCGTTTCGCGCGTTGTCGCAGGCGGCGCAGGGCCGCCGGAGATTTCAATGCTGCAAACAGCGCCTGCCGATCCGCTCGTCTCCGCCGCGCCCGACGGCGATCCCCGGCCGTATGGTTTCGCGGGCCTCCTCGCCAGCCTTGTGGCCGTGGCGGCGGCGGGCGCCGCGTGTTTCGCGGGGTTCGGCGCGCTGGCGTTCGCGGCCGCGTTCCTCATTTCGGGGTATGACGGCGCGATGCATCTGGCGGGCCTGTTCGGGCGCCTCGATCCCCGTGGGCTGGGGCGGGCGGATCCTGAGATCCAGCGCGCGTTCTTCGGCGTCGCGTGCCTCATTTACCTCTCGGGCGTCGCGGGTCTCGTCACCGTGGCGCGCTGGCGGGGCGGGCGGCGCTTTGCGCCGCTGCTGGGCTGGACCGGCGCATTTCCCAAGCTGCGCTGGGCGCATTGGCCGTGGCTTCTGGCGATCCCCGCCTATCATGCGTTCGCGGGCGCCGTGCTGCGGCTGTTTTATCCCGAATACGCAGTGTGGATGTTCATGCCGCGCGATCCCGCCGCCCTGTTCCTGTCGCTGCTGCTGATCGCCGTGCTGGCGCCGCTGGCGGAGGAATTGCTGTTTCGCGGGTGGATTTTCACCGCCCTGCGGGCGCGGCTTGCGGCGCGCACGGCGGTGGCGGCGTGCACGCTCCTGTTCGCGCTGGCCCACTGGGACGCGAGCGGGCTCTACCCGCTCGCGGTGCTTCTGCCCGGCTATGTGCTGACGAGCATGCGCGAGCGCACCGGCTCCGTGAAGCCGTGCGTGCTGGGGCACGGGCTCTACAATTTCGCCGGTTGGGCGCTGCTGCTGCTCGTCGGGCTGGCGATCGGCGAATAGATCAACCTGTGCCCGGCGCCCCGCCGGTGAGCAGGCGCTCGATCTCGTGCACGGGGGCGTGCGCCAGGTCCTTGGCGACCTCCTCGCCGAGCACGCCGCGCAGAGCGTCGCCATACGCCTGCCGCAGCACCCCGAGGGCGCGGGGCGGGGCGACGATGTGGACCTTGCGCACCTGATGCTGCGCGGCGGCCTGCTCGAGCGAGGCCGCGAGCTTTTGCAGGAACGCGACCTCGGTGTCGTCGTGCCAGTCCGTCTGCTCGACGCTGCTGCGGGCCCCGCCGAACGATTGATGCACCCGGCCGGGAGCGTCGGATCCCATGTCGCGCGTGCTCGCGTGGTGCTCCTCGCGGGCCTCGCGGGTCTGGAAATTGGGAAACGTGGCGTCGCCGGCGTTTTCCAGGATCAGCGCCTTGGCGCCGTCGCAGACCACGATCCAGTCTCCCTTGCCGAACTTCAGCTTCATCATGGAATCCCCGCTTGGGTTGCCTTATATCAGGCGCTTGCATGCGTCGCCCCGCCCGCCCGCGGGCTTGGCCGACGCATTCTGCTGGGGACAAGCCGTGGACGCCGGTGTGCGTTCCCGGCGCGGCCATTAAGGTGCGCGGATGCGCCAGTACCATGAGCTGCTCACGCGCGTTCTCACCGAGGGCGTCCAGAAATCCGACCGGACCGGCACGGGGACGCTGTCCGTCTTCGGCCACCAGATGCGTTTCGACCTCGCGCAGGGATTTCCGCTCGTCACCACCAAAAAGCTGCACCTGAAGTCCATCGTGCACGAGCTTTTGTGGTTCATCGCGGGCGACACCAACGTGCGCTACCTGCGCGAAAACGGCGTCTCCATCTGGGACGAGTGGGCGGACGCGGACGGCGAGCTTGGGCCCGTCTACGGCAAGCAATGGCGCTCCTGGGAGGGCGCGGACGGTCGCGTCCACGACCAGTTGAAGACCCTGCTGACGGACATCCGCCTCAACCCGGATTCCCGCCGCCTCGTGCTCTCGGCGTGGAACGTGGGCGACCTCGACCGGATGGCCCTGTCGCCCTGCCATTGCCTGTTCCAGTTCTGGGT
>JAQGJX010000211.1 GCA_028290405.1 Hyphomicrobiales bacterium | reverse complement strand
TGCGCCCCAGGCCGGCGCGGGCCCGCAGGCCGACGCGCCCCGGCGGGGTGCCGGCATGGAGGGCCGCGGCGGACGGATGGCGCAATTCTCCGAGCAGGACCGAACCGCCTTCATGGCGGCGCGGATCGCGGCCATGAAGGCGGGCCTTCTGCTCACCCCCGACCAGGAGCGCCTCTGGCCCGCCGTGGAGAACGCCTTCCGCGACATGGCGAAGACCCGGCAGGACTGGCGCGAGCGCATGCAGAAGGAGGGCCGCCCCGCGAGCCCCGTGGACGGCATGCGCCGCATGGGCGAGATGGCCAGCGCCCGCGGCGAGGCCATGAAGCGCCTCGCGGACGCCGCCGACCCGCTCTACAAGACGCTCTCGGACGACCAGAAGCGCCGCCTGCGCATGCTCGGCTCGCACATGGGCGGCATGGGCGGCATGGCCATGGGCGGCATGGAAATGGGTTCGGGAATGCGGGAGGGGATGGGCCATGGCGGCGGCATGCGCGGCCACCATCGCCATCACGACAACGACCGCCAGGGCTGGCGCGATCGCGGCGACGACGACCGCGGCTCGCGCCACGGCGGCATGGGGCGGGGCATGCGGCAAGACATGCGCCAGGACATGCGGGATGACATGCGCCAGCTTCCCCCGCCTCTGGACCGGTCCGCCGACTGGGCCCCTGAAGGGTTTGACCGGGGCGGCGGCGTTGGCGACTGGCGCAACCTCTGAAGCGCGCGCCGAAACCTTGACGCGGTCTGCGGCGTACTCCCAGACTTGACCTCTCGCCGGCCCGCCTCGCGCGGGCCGGCCCGTTTCGCCATCAGGGGCCTGGAATGCTGCAATCGGCCATCGCGGCGGCGCCGCAGATCTTTTCGCCGCCCTACAGGTCGGTGCTGTGGAAGGTGCTGGGGCTCACCGTGGGCCTGCTGGCGCTGGCATGGATCGGCGTCGACCGCCTGATCGAATCATGGATCGCCGTGCCCTATCCCTGGCTCGCCACGCTGCTGAGCTGGCTGACCGGCGTGGGCCTGTTCTTCGGGCTGGCGTTCTTCGTCGCGCCCGTGTCGTCGCTGGTGGCGGGGTTCTTCCTCGACGAACTGGCGCTCTGCGCCGAGCGCGAGAGCGATCCCCACGGACCTGCCGGGCGGCCGCTTCCGGCCGGACAAGCCGTGTGGCTGGCGATGAAGTTCGCCGCGGTGTCGGTGCTGGTGAACCTCGTGGCGCTGACGCTGCTGCTCGTGCCGGGCGTCAACGTCGTGGCCTTCCTGGCGGCCAATTCCTACCTGCTGGGCCGGGAATACTTCGAGCTCGCGGCGCTGCGCTATCGCCCGCTCGAGGAGGTGCGCGCCATGCGCCGGCGCCACGCGCTCTACCTCTTCGTGGCCGGCCTGCCGATCGCCGCCTTCGTGTCCGTGCCCATCGTCAACCTGCTGACGCCCCTGTTCGGCGCCGCCTACATGGTGCGTGTGCACAAGCGGTTGTCGCGCGCCCTGCCGGCTGGCGCGGGCGCGCCGTCCGGCTCAGGGCGCGGCTGACGTGTCGGCGGGCGCGGACGCGACGCCGAACTGGCCGGTCTTGCGGTAGCGGTAGAGATAGCCTGGCGCGATGGTCTCGAATGCGTCAGGCGTCACCCCGAAGGCCTCCAGCGTGCGCCCTTCGGCCTGCGCGGCGGGGGACACCACGTTGTCCTTCTGCAACAGCTTCACCTGGTCGCGCGTGATCAGCATCATGGCGGGCATCAGGCCCAGCGACAGGGCGCTGGCGATCTCGCTGCCCAGCGCCAGCACGTTGGCCACCGGCGTGGGGATCGGGGCCAGCCATTTGCGGCGGCCGGTCTGCTGGCAGATGTATTCCATCAGCTCGCGGAACGTCTTCACGTCCGGCCCGCCGAATTCGTAGGTTTCGCCCGCCTTGCCGTGTCCCTCGAGGGCGCGCGCGATGGCCTCCGCCACGTCCCCCGCGTAAACGGGCTGGAACCTCGTTCCGCCGCCGCCGATCAGCGGCAGCACGGGGGACAGGCGCGCCATGGCGGCGAACCGGTTGAAGAAATCGTCCTCCGGGCCGAACAGCAGGGAGGGGCGCACGATGATCGCTTCGGGAAACGCGTCCCGCACGGCCTGCTCGCCCGCGGCCTTGCTGCGCGCATACGCGGAGGGCGAATCAGCGTCCGCTCCGATGGCCGACACCTGCACGAGCGTCTGCGCGCCTGCGTTCCGGGCGGCGCGGGCCACGACTCCGGCCCCGAACGCATGCACCGCGTCAAAGCGCTGGCGCCCCCCCTCGGTCAGCACGCCCACCAGATTGACGACCGCCTCGGCGCCGTCGACCGCGGCCGCCACGGAGGCCGGATAGCGCAGGTTGGCCTGCATGGCCTGGATCTGCCCCACGCGCCCCAGCGGCTGCAGATGGCCGGCCAGGTCGGGCCTGCGGCAGGCCACGCGCACGCGCCAGCCGCGCTTGGCGAGGGCCGCGACCACATGGCGCCCCAGAAAGCCTGCGCCGCCGAACACGGTCGCCATGCGGCCGGAGGGGTTCAACGTCTCTGTCATGGATCGACCCGCTTGGCCCGCCGCTGAGAAAGTGCGGCCGGCGCCCTGCGGTTTCCATAATGAACCCCGCGCAACCTGTACAGATCGGCGATCGCCGCCGGCGCCGAAAGAGGGCGGCGACGGGCGCGCCGGAGGAAAAGCCAAAACAATTGCGCCCTCATGCGCTCTTCGCATTGACAGACCCCGGCCGCGGCCCGTAAGAGACCCGCAATGCCCAGGTGGCGGAATTGGTAGACGCGCTGGCTTCAGGTGCCAGTGGCTTAACGGCCGTGAAGGTTCGAGTCCTTTCCTGGGCACCACCACCCTTAAATAGCTGAAACGACAGGCGCTTATCCCTCACGGGAGACGGCGCGCTGTCGTTTTGCGCGTGGCCGGGCCTGAGCGCCCCGGAGTCGCGCCGGCCCGCCTTCAACAGGCTTGAGCGCAACTAACGCGAACGGTCATGTTTGTTGCTACGGCGCCACACAATGTAACGAAGTTGGAGCTTAAGTACACACGACGCTTTCCATCAGGAAATCGAACGGCGTAACGTCCCGTCTACGGTTCATATCGTAGTACGAGGCTTCGCCGTTTCGGGCGGGGCTCCCAGATGGAGACGTTTCATGAAACGCGCATTCGCACTGGCGCTCGCGGCCGCCGCGCCCTCCGCGGCTTTCGCCCAGCAGTCGTCCACGCCCGCCTTCGTGGCGTCTGAGCGCTGGACCGGCGTCTACGTCGGCGCCGGGGCCGGCGTGGGCTTCGGCGGGTCCACCCCGGACATCCTGTATGGGCAGGGCGCGCCCGGGTTCGCCAACAACGTGTTCCGCGGCCCGGGCTTCTTCCAGGCGCTGCAGGAATTCCAGACCGCCAAGGCGCCGTGCGCCGATTTCGACTGCGAGATCGTGCGCCCGCGCACCATTCTGGCGAATCCGGCGCCCGGCTGGCCGGGCGGATCGGGAAGCGGTAAGACCGACTTCGCCGCGACAATCGCGCTCGGCTACAGCAAGCAATGGGGCAATCTGGTGTTGGGGGCCGAGTTCGACGTCTCCTTTCTCAACAACCGCGCGAGGTCGCACTGGAGCGCCACCGGGAGGGACACGTTTTCCGTAGAGGTCCTGGGCGAGAGGCCGCCGGCCGGCGCGGCGCCCGCCGCGCCGCCTGCGCCGGTCCTCATCGACGGGCTTGGCAATTACAACGCCTACACGACCGCAGGCTACGCCTGCACGGCGACCGTGTGGCCGCCCAACAACCGCTGGTCGTGCGTTCCCGGCGCCAACCCCGCCCCGCCGCCCCCGCCCCCGGGCCCCGGGAGCCTCACGGAAGGCGCCTACACGCTCGCGACCTCGCTGAACGTGGTCGCCAAGACCGACTGGGTGTCCACCTTGCGCGCCCGCGCGGGCTTTGCGGCGGGCCCGCTGCTGATCTACGGCACCGGCGGCTTCGCGCTCGGCGGCGTGAAGATGGGCGTCGCCGCGAGCGCGGTGGAGACGGTCATCGTCACCACCTCCACCGTCCCGGCGCCCATCGACCGGTACCCGCCCCCGTCGGTCACCTCCAGCATCCGCACGACGACCACGTGGACCGGCCAGCGCGATTCCACGGCGCTCGGCTGGGCGCTCGGCGCCGGCGCGGAATGGGCGCTGGACGACAACTGGTCGCTCAAGGGCGAGTACGTCTATTACAACCTGGGGACCAAGGGCGTCACGGCCCGGGGCGTCAGCACCACCACGGGCGACGGGATCATGACGCCGATCGTGGCGAACGCGGCGCCCATCACCGTTCGCCAGAAGTTCGACGGCAATCTCGCCCGCGTCGGGGTGAACTACCGCTTCGGCGGCCCGGCGGCGTCGGTCGTGGCGTCCTACTGAGGCGCCCCGCCGGCTGATCCGGACAGGCCCGGCCCCGCAAGGGCCGGGCCCTTCCGCATGAAGCGGGGGCGCGGGGCGGATTTCGCCTGCGGGCGGTTCGTGCTATGGCGCGCGCACCGCGATCAGCAACAAGGCCCGCCCATGACCATCCGCCTCCACAAGGGCGATCTGCCCGACGGCTACGACGCGGGCGCCTCCGTGGCGATCGACACCGAGACCCTCGGCCTTCGGCCGCACCGGGACCGGCTGTGCGTCGTCCAGCTTTCCACCGGCGACGGCAGCGCCGACGTGGTGCAGATCGCCGGCGGCCAGGCGCGGGCTCCCAATCTCGAGCGCCTGCTGGCCGATCCGGCGGTGACCAAGATCTTCCATTATGCGCGGTTCGACGTCGCCGTGCTCTACCATGCGTTCGGCGTCATGGCCGGGCCGGTGTACTGCACCAAGATCGCCTCCAAGCTGGTGCGCACCTACACGGATCGCCACGGCCTGAAGGATCTCGTGCGCGAGCTGCTGGGCGTCGATCTCTCCAAGCAGCAGCAATCCTCCGACTGGGCGGCCGCGACCCTGTCGGACGCGCAGCTCGCCTATGCGGCTTCGGACGTTCTGCACCTGCATGGCCTGCGCGCGCGGCTGGACATGATGCTCGAGCGCGAAGGGCGCGCGGAGATCGCGGCTTCGTGTTTTGGCTTCCTGCCCACCCGTGCGAAACTCGACTTGCTGGGCTGGCCCGAGCAGGACATATTTTCCCACGAGTGAGCGCGGGCTGCTGGCGTCGCAACTTCGCCATCAGTTCAGGACATGACACATTGACGAGGGGCCGCGCCCGACCGCCGGCCCCGTTTTGCGTACCGGCCTCCGGAGCCCCAAGCCTCATGCCCGACAGCACGGCCCCAATGGAACGGCCCCGCCGTGGCCCGCCTCTGGTGGACCGCGCGCAGGCGTTCCGCGAGGCGGGGCGGCATTCCGGCCGCGTGCGGCTGCTGCGGCGCGCCATCCTGGTCGGGGCGGCGTGCGTCGCGCTCCTGGTGCTGGCGTTCAGCGTGTTCGATCCCTTGCGCAAGCTGCCCCAGAACCTCTCCATCGCCCAGGCGACGCTGAGCGGCACGCGCGTCACCATGGACCTGCCCAAGCTCAACGGCTATCGCCGTGACGGACGGCCCTACGAGGTGCGCGCCCGCTCGGGCGTGCAGGACGCGCGCTCGCCGAAGATCATCGAGCTCAACGAACTCGAGGCGAAGCTCGAAACCGCCGACAAGACCTCCGTGCTGGTGGTGGCGCCCGCGGGCGTGTTCGACAGCGGCGCGGACCAGATGCGGCTCACCTCGCAGGGGACCGCCGGGGGCGTGCGCATCACGAGCACGAGCGGCTACGACATCCTGCTGCGCAGCGCCGACATCGACTTCAAGAAAGGCGCGATGAGCTCCGCCGACCCCGTGACGGTGAAGATGACCAATGGCTCGGTGGCGGCCGACGCCCTCGACATCTCCGACAACGGCGCCATGGTGAGCTTCGTCGGCAACGTGAAATCGATCATCGTGCCGGAACGCGGACTTGCGCTCGCCCCCGGGCAGGCCAATGATCCCGCTTCCGACGGCGCGCGCCTGCGGGGACCGGCCCCATGAGGGCGCGAGGGAGACTGGCTGCAATGACGTGCGATCATCGAAACGCGCCCCGCGCGGGGGCCTTGGCGGTCGCGCTGGCCCTGTGCCTTGCGGCGCCCGGGCCTGCGCTGGCCCAGAAGGCGGGACCGTTGATTCCCGGCGGCAATTCGCGCGCGCCCGTCAGCATCGACGCTTCCAAGCTCGATTACTTCGACAAGGAGCAGAAGCTCGTCTACTCGGGCGGCGTGGTCGCCCGGCAGGGCGAGGCGAGCCTGAAGGCGACGACGCTCACGATCTTCTTCAACAAGGACAAGAACGACGACGAGGCAGGCGCGGCTCCCGCCCCCAAGCCGGCCGCCGGCGGCGCGGGCGTGGGCGGCGACAACCAGGTCAAGCGAATGGAGGCGGCGGGGCCCGTCACCATCACCTCCAAGGACCAGGTGGGAACGGGGGACCGGGGCGTCTACGACCGCGCCGAGAACAAGGTCTACCTCATCGGCAATCCCGTGCTCAGCGAAGGGCCCCACATCATCCGGGGCGACGCCCAGTCGCGCCTCATCTACGACCTCACCTCGGGGCGGGCCCAGATCACCGGCGGGCGCCTGCAAAGCATCATCACGCCTGGCGGCAACTCGTCGCTCGGCGGCGCCGCCGGAAAGCCACGCACCTAGCGCAAAGGCGCCGTCCGACCGCACGCCCATTGCGCCCGCGCGAGCGGCGGGATAGGCGTTCTGCGGACGCCCTGCGTTCCAGCGCGCTTACGTTCGCCCGGTTGCACGAGACCGCATGTCATTCCTGAGCAGCAAGTCCCGGCCGCGCGCAGCGGCGGCGCGATTCGCCAGCGGCCTCTTTGGCCGGGGGCCGTCTCGGGCCGCCAAAACCGGCCAGCCGTCCGACGCGCTGGCCGATCATCCCTACGGCGGACGCAGCGTCCATGTGGAGCACTACGGCGAGGGATCGCTGGGCGCCTATAATCTGGGCAAAAGCTACGGCGGCCGGCAGGTCGTCCGGGATGTGAGCCTGGCGGTGCGCCGGGGCGAGGCGGTGGGGCTGCTGGGCCCCAACGGCGCCGGAAAAACCACCGTCTTCTACATGATCACCGGCCTCGTGCGCCCCGACAAGGGCCTCATCGAACTGGACGGCCACGACGTCACCGGCCTGCCGATGTACCGCCGGGCGCGGCTCGGCATCGGCTATCTGCCGCAGGAAGCCTCCATCTTCCGGGGCCTCAACGTCGAGGACAACATCCGCGCCGTGCTGGAGGTGGCGATCCCCAACCGCGACGCCCGCGAGGCGGAGCTGGAGGCGCTGCTTGACGAGTTCGACATCAAGCGCCTGCGCAAGTCCCCCTCCATCGCGCTGTCGGGCGGCGAGCGCCGCCGCTGCGAGATCGCCCGCGCGCTGGCCGGCCAGCCTTCCTTCATGCTGCTCGACGAGCCCTTCGCGGGCATCGACCCGATCGCCGTCGGCGACATCCAGCATCTGGTGCGCCACCTCACCCAGCGCGGCATCGGCGTCCTGATCACCGACCACAACGTGCGCGAGACACTCGGGCTGATCGACCGCGCCTACATCATCCATTCGGGCCACGTGCTCACAGAAGGGCCTCCTGAGGCGATCGTCGCCGATCCGGACGTGCGGCGCTTTTACCTGGGCGAAGATTTCCGCATGTGAGCGGCGCGCCGGCGCTCTTCAATGCAACCAAAGAGTTGCAACGTGACCTTAACCAGCAAGCCCCAGTATGCCTCGCGGGCGACGCAGCGGGGTTAAGCGGAGGAACGGACGCGCGAAGCGGGTTCCTGTCCGGCTGACTCCATGCTAGAAGCAAGAAATGGGCCGTGCGCCTCTTGGCGCGGCCGCGTTGGTATGGGTTAAGGCATGGCGCTTTCGACGAAGCTGATGCTCCGCCAGGGACAGTCCCTGGTCATGACGCCGCAGCTATTGCAGGCGATCAAGCTCCTCCAGCTGTCCAGTTTCGAGCTGTCGGCGTTCGTCGAGCAGGAGCTGGAGCGCAATCCGTTGCTCGAGCGGTCCGAAGAAGCCCCTGAGCCCATGGCGGCGGGCGAGCCGGTCATGACCGACCACCGCCCGTCCGACCACGCCGACCTGGAAGCCCGCGAGGGCGCGTTCGACGGCGCCGGGGACGCCTCGTCGTTCGACGGCTCGTCGTCCGATGGATCCTCATGGGAGGACGGCTCGGGCGAACCGCAGGCGGGCGACTGGGCGCAGGAATCGCTGGCGACCGACGCCGGTTCCCTCGCGGCCGAGCTCGGCACCGAGGTCGGCAACACGTTCGACGCCGACCGGGGCGGCTCCGCGCCCGAGCAGCGCTACGACGATCCGGGCCTGTCCGCCACGTCCTGGACCGGCGCGCCGGGATCGGGCGGGGGCGAGGGCGGCGAAGCGCCCAACCTTGAGGCCTACGTGGCCGAGCAGGTGTCGCTGTCGGACCATCTCGCCCGCCAGCTCGCCATCGCGCTGACCGACCCGACCGACCGCCTCATCGGCCACACGATCATCGACGCCATCGACGAGACCGGCTACCTGCGCGAAAGCGTGGAGGACATCGCCGAGCGGCTGGGCGCGAGCGTCGAGCGCGTCATGCGCGTGCTGTCCGTCGTGCACACGTTCGAGCCGTCGGGCGTCGGCGCCCGCGATCTGGCCGAATGCATCGCCATCCAGTTGCGCGAGCGCGACCGGTTCGATCCCGCCATGGAGGCGCTGGTCGCCAACCTGCCCCTGCTGGCGCGGCGCGACTTCGCGCAATTGCGCAAGATCTGCGGCGTCGACGACGAAGACATCGCCGACATGCTGAAGGAAATCCGCCGGCTCGATCCCAAGCCGGGCCGCGCCTTCGGGGGCGCGCCCGTGCAGCCCGTCGCGCCGGACGTGACCGTGCGCGCCGCGCAGGACGGCTCCTGGCATGTGGAGCTCAATCCCGAAGGCCTGCCGCGCGTGCTGGTCAACCAAACCTATGCGGCCAAAGTCGCCCGCCCGGGCCTTGGGGCCGAGGAGAAGACCTACATCGCCGAGTGCCTGCAGAACGCCAACTGGCTGACCCGCAGCCTGGAGCAGCGCGCCCGCACGATCCTGAAGGTCGCGACCGAAATCGTGCGCCAGCAGGATGCGTTCTTCGCCCGCGGCGTGGAGCATTTGCGGCCGCTCAATCTCAAGATGGTGGCGGACGCCATCGGGATGCACGAATCGACCGTCTCGCGGGTGACGTCGAACAAGTATCTCTCGACGCCCCGCGGGCTGTTCGAGTTCAAATACTTCTTCACCGCCTCGATTCCCGCCCAGGCAGGCGGCGACGCGCATTCGGCGGAATCGGTGCGCTACAAGATCAAGCAGCTCATCGATCAGGAAAAACCCGAGGACGTCCTGTCCGACGACGCCATCGTCGTGCGGCTCAAGGAGGCGAATGTGGTGATCGCCCGCCGAACGGTCGCCAAATACAGGGAAAGCCTACGTATTCCCTCCTCCGTGGAACGCCGCCGCGAGAAGACCGCGATGCACGCCCGGCAAGGCTGAAGTCACGCTGTCGCAACGTGATTCGGGTCATTTTGCGACCCCCCGGAACTGCCCCGAGATGCTGCGCCTGCGTGGTTGACTTGCCGCCGAACCGCTTCTAACGCTTAGGCCGCATGCATGGCTTCGCGCTGACGCGGAGCCCCTCTTCGGGGGCAGGAAGAGACATGGGCCTGCGCGTTTTGGCGAACACCTTCAGGATCGGCGACGGGCGTGGTCCGCATGCGCGGGCGCTTGTGTCCGCCGATGCTGGAACCGACCGCCACATCATTGTTTATCGCAGATCGGACGGCGCCATCGGCTGGGTCGACCCAGCCGCGACGGATGGAAGAGCCAGCGCCCCTTGATCGTCGCAGCACGCGACGGTTCGGCGCTGCGTGAACGACCCAGACCCGGTGAGACATGCCGCTGAATGATTTGATCGCCGCCAACGCAATCATGCCGACGCTGAGAGTCGCCAACAAGAAACAGGCGCTGCAGGAGATCAGCGAAAAGGCCGCGCAGGTCTCGGGCCTGCCGGCCCGCGAGATCTTCGACGCCCTGTTGCAGCGCGAGCGCCTTGGCTCGACGGGCGTGGGCGGCGGCATCGCCATTCCGCACGGCAAGCTGGCGCGCGTGGGCCGCATCTTCGGCATTTTCGCGCGGCTTGAGCGCCCCATCGACTACGAGGCGCTGGACGGCGAGCCGGTGGACCTGATCTTCCTGCTCATCGCTCCCGAATCGGCCGGCGCCGACCACCTGAAGTCGTTGTCGCGCATCGCCCGCGCGCTGCGCGATCCCAAGCTCACGGCCCGTCTGCGGGCCACGCGCGACGCCTCGGGCCTCTATCTGCTGCTGACCCAGAGCTCCGCCCCGCACGCCGCCTGACGCTCAGCGCCAGTTGCGCGCCCCGTAGTCGATGGCGAAACGCTCCGGTTGCGCGGCGATGGCCGCCATGCCGTGCAGCACGGCCTGCTGCGCGGTCACGAGCCGTGTGGGGATGCTGCGCGCCAGAGCGTCCATGGGCGATTTCGCCTCGAACGACTCCCGGAAGGCGCGCTCGTCCAGCAGGCTCTCGATGCGCGGCAGGACGCCGCCCGCCAGCGTCACGCCGCCGCGCGCCATGTAGACCAGCGCCATGTCTCCGGCGAAACGCGCCGCGAGGCGCCAGAACAGGCGCAGGGTTTCCCGCGCCTCGCCCTCCTCGCGCAGGCCCGCCAGGGTGATCTCAGCCGCCGTGAGGCGCCGAACCGGCGCCCCCGCCGCCGTCAGCCGCGCCGCGTAGAGCCGCTCGAGCCCCGGGCCCGACAGCACGGTCTCCGACGTCACCCGGCCATGAAAGCGCTCGATGTGCGGCCAAAGCCGCTCCTGCTCGGCTCCCACGGGGCCGAAGTCCACATGCCCGGCCTCGCTCGGCATGGCCACGAACCGGCCGTCGATCTCCGCCAGCGCCGCCACGCCTAGCCCCGTTCCGGGCCCCAGCACGATGCGGCAACCGGCGCCGGGCGCCTGCGGGCCGATCGCCCGCACGTCTTCCGCGCCAAGGCTCGGGAGCGAAAACGCCATCGCCTCGAAGTCGTTCAGCAGCAGGCCCTGCTCCAGCCCCAGGTCGCGCGCGACGCTCACCCCGTCGATTCGCCAGTCCGCGTTGGTGAGTTGCAGGGTGCGCCCCAGCGCCGGCCCGGCCGCGCAGGCGACGAGCGAGCGCGGCGCGAGCGGCTGTTCGCGCATCACGTGCCGCGCCGCGTCGACCAGGCCGGTGAAATCGTCCGTCCGTGCCAGCCCCACCACCTGCGCTCGCGCGCCGGGGGCGTGCGCCATCGCAAAGCGAACGTTGGTGCCGCCGATGTCGCAGAGCAGGGCGGGGAAGGGAAACTGCACGGGCGCTCCTCAAAATATGCATGGACAGATTCGCGCAGGCGCGCGGAGCCTGTCAACGCGCAAAGCCCCGGTCCGGCGCCCTCAAAGTCGCCCTTCCAAACCGGGGCGCATCCGCCTAGAACGCGCCAGACAGTCGAAATCCCCCAAGGTGGACGCGCCCATGACCTACCAGTACGCCCCCATGTTCCCGCTGGCCAAGGACAGCACGCCCTACCGCAAGCTGACGTCCGAGGGGGTGAGGATCGAGAAGTTCGGGGACCGCGACATGCTGGTCGTGAGCCGCGAGGCGATGCGTCTCCTGGCCGAGACGGCGATGATCGACATCAACCACCTGCTGCGCCCGGGCCATCTCGCGCAGCTCGCCAAGATCCTGGACGATCCCGAGGCGACCTCCAACGACCGCTTCGTCGCCTATGACCTCTTGAAGAACGCCAACATCGCCGCGGGCGGCGTGCTGCCGATGTGCCAGGACACCGGCACCGCCATCGTGATGGGCAAGAAGGGCCGCCGCGTGTGGACCGAGGGCGAGGACGAAAGCGCGCTCGCGGAAGGAATCCGGGACGCGTACGAGAAGAAGAACCTGCGCTATTCGCAGCTCGCGGCCCTCTCGATGTTCGAGGAGAAGAACACCAAGAACAACCTGCCCGCCCAGATCGACATCTACGCGGAGGGCGAGGCCGAGTACAAGTTCCTGTTCATGGCCAAGGGCGGCGGCTCTGCCAACAAGACCTTCCTGTTCCAGCAGACCCCTTCGGTGCTCACCCACGACCGGATGATCGCGTTCCTGAAGGAGAAGATCCTCACGCTGGGCACGTCCGCCTGCCCGCCCTATCACCTCGCCATCGTGATCGGCGGCACGTCGGCGGAGATCAACCTCAAGACCGTGAAGCTCGCGTCCACGCGCTATCTCGACGATCTGCCCACGCAGGGCGGCGAGGACGGCCACGCCTTCCGCGACCTTGCGATGGAGGAGGAGATCCACAAGCTCACGCAGGCGCTGGGGGTCGGCGCGCAGTTCGGCGGCAAGTATTTCTGCCATGACGTGCGTGTGATCCGCCTGCCGCGCCACGGCGCCTCCTTGCCCATCGGCATGGGCGTGTCGTGCTCCGCGGATCGCCAGGCCAAGGGCAAGATCACCCGGGACGGCGTGTTCATCGAGGAGCTGGAGCGCGAGCCCGCCAAATACCTGCCCCACGTGGACGAGGCCACGCTGGGCGGCGACGTGGTGAAGATCGACCTCAACCAGCCCATGGCGGACATTCTCGCCTCGCTCACCAGGCATCCGATCAAGACCCGCCTCTCGCTCACCGGCCCGCTGATCGTCGCCCGCGACCTCGCCCACGCCAAGCTGCGCGAACTGCTCGACGCCGGCCAGCCGCTGCCCGACTATTTCAAGAACCATCCGGTCTACTACGCCGGTCCCGCCAAGACGCCCGACGGCATGGCCTCCGGCTCCTTCGGCCCCACGACCGCAGGCCGCATGGATTCGTTCGTCGACCAGTTCCAGGCGGCGGGCGGCTCCATGGTGATGCTCGCCAAGGGCAACCGCTCGGCGGCGGTGCGCGACGCCTGCAAGAAGCACGGCGGCTTCTATCTTGGCTCCATCGGCGGCCCCGCCGCGCGCCTTGCGCAGGACTGCATCAAGAAGGTGGAAGTGCTGGCCTATCCGGAGCTCGGCATGGAGGCGATCTGGCGCATCGAGGTCGAGGACTTCCCGGCGTTCGTGGTCGTGGACGACAAGGGCAACGACTTCTTCAAGGCGCTCAACCTGGGCTGATCGAGCGGCCTTGGGCGCGAAGGCGTGGGTTCGGGTTCGCCAGAACCCACGCTCTCTCAATGCGTGTTGAAGATCGCCTGATAGGCCGCGACCGCCTTCATGGTAGCGGCGCGCTCGTCCGGCGTCGGCGCGTCGGGGTTTCTCGCGCTCGGCAGGCTGCCGAGCTTCATCAGGCAGGCCATCAGCAGCATGCGCGCCTTGGTGGCCGTAAGGTTGGCGCCCGCGATCAGGAATGGATGCGGGTCGGCGAAGCCCTCCGGGGCGCCGCGCCCCACGCGGGCGATCGGCAGGCCGGAGAAGATGGCCCGCATGACGAGCTTCTGGCGCGCCGCCGACGTCATGTTGCCATACGGCACGAGCCCTTCGATCACGAAGCCCGCGAGGCGCCCCATGGAGAGCTTGTGGGCGACCGCGGCCTTCAGATCCTCCTCGAGCTCCGGATCGTCGCCCCAGTCCGCCCCGCAATAGCCGCCGTCCTTGAGGATCGACACGGACGGGATGGCGTCCTCCAGAACCCGGCCGCCCGCGTCCTTGACGGCGACCGCGAAGCGCTCGAGGCCCGCGGCCCCCAAGCGCGCCGCCTCCACGCTCGCGGGCATCAGCGTCACGCGCACGTCGGAAAAATAGGTGTGCTTGTAGGCGGGCAGATAGGTGACGGCGACGACGCCCATGTGGCTGATCTGCCCCAGTATCCCCCCATGCCCACCGGTGGCCACGTAGCCGCCCGGGCGCGCGTCCGCCTTGGCCACCTCGCGCGCGGCGAAGAATTGCTGCTCCTGGATGACCAGCGCGCCCATGCGGTTGCGGCCCTCGTGGTCGGCCCAGGCGCGCGAGGAGACGTAGCGCGCCGAATCCAGGATGTTCGCGGGCCCGTCATTGCTGATCTGCCCCTGCGGGCGCTGGGCTGCGTTGCAGCAGATGGGTTTGGTCGTGTCGATCACGAGGCTCAGCCAATAGGCCGTCTCCTCGATGTTGGGGCTGCCCTGCGTCCAGATGGCGCCGTCGTACTGGCCGCTCGCCATGATGGCCTGCACGTCGTTGGTGATCTTGGCGAGCGCCGGGCGCGGCGGCGGCGAGCCCAGGTGATAGGGCTTGTAGCCGAAGAAGTCGCGGCCCCGCGCCTCGGGCGCGATATCCCCCTCGCCCATGTCGCCGCGCCGGTCGTGCGGCAGGCCCTTGGTGAAGCCGCCCGGCGGCGCCACGCGATAGAAATCGATGTCCGCCAACGCGCTCAGCGCGCCCGCCAGTCCGTCGTCGCCGATCCCCAGCCGGTCGATCTCCTCGAAGCTGCGCGATCCGTCCGGAAAGAAGCCCTGCCGGGCCTTGGCGGCGGGGGCGCCGGGGTCCGCGCATTCCTCCTCCCATGGCCGGCCGTCCGCCTGCCGGGCCATGTAGGGGAGGGGATAGAGCCCGTCCTCAGGCGCGATCTCGATCTCGTAAACGGGCTTGTCGGCCGCGCTGCGGCGCTCCTTCGAGAAGGAGCCGTCGGCCGCCAGATACCCGTCCGGCGGACCGTAGAGGTCGGCTGCGTCCGCCTCCAGCGGATGGGCGGAGAATTGCTCCACGTAGACCTTGGCGGGCGCGGCGAGCCGCTGGGCGCGCAGCGCGTCGAACCGCAGCGGCGCGCCCGTGGCGCTGGCCCGCGGCGCCAGGTCGTACTTGGCGCGCGCCTTGTTGGAGGTGACGAGGGGCGGCGTGTTCTGGATGGTCGCCGTCGGCCCGGCGAGGTGGGCGATACGCACTTTCTGGCTCACGTCACGCTCTCTCTTGTTGGTCGCATCGAAATGAACGGCCGCGCGCGGCCGCTCCCTTGACGGCAGCGGCCGGCGCGGCGCGCACGACCTGCTCTCAAGCCGCAGCGAGCCGCGCGCCGCGCGCCAGCGAGGCTATCGTCTCGTCGATGGTCTGCACATCCCCGAAGATCGCATAAAAGGCCGAAAGCGAGGCGGCGTGCTCGGCGTCCGTGTAGGTCGCGCAGGCGTCGGACACCATCAGGGTGCGGAAGTTCAGCATCATCGCGTCGCGCGCGGAGCTTTCGCAGCACACGTTCGTGGCCGTGCCGGCGATCAGCACGGTGTCGATCCCGCGCTGGCGCAGATGCGCGGCGATGTCCGACGAGCCCTGCACGAACGCGCTGAAGCGCTTCTTGACGATCTGCGCGTCCTCGGCCTTCACGTCGAGCATCGGCCAGAGCTCGTGGCCCTCATGCTCCTCCGCCAGCGTCTCATAGCGCAGGCTCTGCTTTTCCGGCGACAGCAGAAATTCGTGGAACACCGACCAGCTTTCGCGCGTGTCGTTGGTGCTGTTCATGATCCATACGACATGCCCGCCCATGCGCCGCAAGGCGGCGGCGAGCTGGTTCACGCCCGGCACGATCTGCCGCGCCATGGGCACTTCGCCCATGTAGCCGGGCTTGAGGAAATAGTTCTGCATGTCGATCACCACGAGCGCGGTGCGCTCGGGCAGCAGCGTGTCGAAGGGATGCTCGCGCCCCACGCGGTCGGCGACGCGGCCCTTGAGGTCATCGGCGAGTTTGAAGTGATGCATGACGTCCTCCTCTGTCGATCGTAGGTGCGTCAATACAAGAGGCGTGCCGAGCCGCGTGCGCCGGCGTCCCATAATCGCCGCTTATGACGCGGCGCCGCGCGAGCGTGCTGTGTGCATCGCACGCAACGTGCGCGCCGCATGGACAAGCGAAAGCCATGCGGCGGGCAATCCCTGTCCAGCCCTGCGCCGCAGGAGCTTTTGCGAACGGCGGCCGCGATGGCACGCGCGTTGCAAACCCTTCCGCAGGCATAAGAAGCGCATGGAGCTTGCGATGATCAGGACCTTGTTGAGCGTGCTTACTTTGGCGGCAGCGACCGCGCTTTCCAGTCCCGCTCTCCACGCGCAGGAAAAGATCAAGCTCAAGATGGCGGAGGTCGTCCGCTCGCAATTCTACATGCCCATGTATGTGGCGCTGGCCAAAGGCTACGTGGCCGATGAAGGCCTCGAGGTGGAGATGATCACCACCAACGGGGGCGATCGCGCGGGCGCCATGATCCTCTCCGGTCAGGCGGACTTCGCGCTCGCCGGCCCTGAAGTGCCGATCTACATCTACAACGGCGAATCGCCCGACAAGCCGATCATCTTCTGCGCGTTGACGGCGACGGACGGCCTGTTTTTCGTGTCGCGCGCCAAGGTCGACGCGTTCGACTGGTCGATGGTCAACGGCAAGAAGATCATGGGCTGGCGGCCCGGCAGCACGCCCGAGCTGTATCTCGAATACGTGCTGAAGCAGAAGGGCGTCGCGCCCGCGACCGTCAGCTCCATCGTCACCAACATCGGCCCGGCGGCGCGCGACGGCGCCTGGGTGTCGGGCATGGGCGATTTCGCGATCTTCAACGAGCCCAACTTCACCAAGCTGGAGAAGGAAGGCGTCGCGCATCTCGTGGCCTCCATCGGCAAGGAGGTGGGACGCGCGGACTACACGGTCTTCTTCGCCAAGAAGAGCTGGGTCGAGAAGAACGCCGTTGCGGCGCAGAAGTGGACCAACGCCATCGCGCGCGCGCAGGCCTGGTCGAAGAGCGCGAGCCCGAAGGAGATCGCGGAAGCCATCGCGCCGTTCTTCCCCGGCCTCTCCATCGAGGAGAACATGGCGGTCGTGGACCGCTACCGCACCGTGGGCGTGCAGATCTGGGCCGAGAGCACGCTGATGGACAAGGGCGGGCTCGCCAAGGCGCAGGAGATCATGACCGTCGGGGGCGTGCTGCCCGCCGACAAGCACGTGGCTTACGAGAAGATCGTCGTCAACGACTTCGCCGTGAAGGCGCAGGCGAAGTTCGCCACCCAGTAACCAGGAGGGAACCCATGCTCGATACGTCGTCGCTCGTTCCCGCCGTCAGCGTCGAGAACGTCACGCTCAACTACTACACGCCCGAGCGAGAGACCCTTGCGCTCGCCAACGTGTCCCTCGGCGTGCAGCCGGGGGAGTTCGTGGCCATCGTGGGCTCGTCGGGTTGCGGCAAGAGCACGCTGCTCTCGCTGATCTCCGGCCTGATCCGGCCCTCGCAGGGCGCCGTCTCAATCGGGGGCGCGCGCATCAGCGCGCCTTCGCCGCGCGTCGGCTATATGTTCCAGAAGGACACCCTGCTGGAATGGCGCACGGTGCTGGAGAACGCGCTGATCGGCGCGGAGCTGCTGGGCCTCGACATGAAAAAGGCCCGCATGCGCGCCGAGGACCTGCTGGTGCGCTACGGACTCGGTGAGTTTCTGCACGCCTTCCCGGGCCAATTGTCCGGCGGCATGCGCCAGCGCGCCGCCCTCGCCCGCACGCTGTGCCCGGAGCCCGACCTGCTGCTGCTCGACGAGCCTTTCTCGGCGCTCGACTATCAGACGCGCCTGGCGCTCTCCGACGAGATCGCCGCGATCCTGCAGAACGAGGGCAAGACGGTGATCCTCGTCACCCACGACATCGGCGAGGCCATCAGCATGGCCAACCGCGTCATCGTGATGAGCCGCAGGCCAGGGCGCATCAAGGAGGAGCACGCCATCGCGTTCCCGAGCTTCGGCGAGGACCGACCCACGCCGCTGGAGGCGCGCAAGTGCGTCGAGTTCGCGGGCTATTTCCAGACCATCTGGGACCAGCTCGACATCCATCAGGCCCAATGAGGAGAGCGATCATGAGCATGAATTTCGCCGCCGCAGGGTCGGCCGCCCCAACCTCCGCCGACACGGCGGCGCCGGCGCGCAGCCCGGGCTATCGCGCGTATCTGGCGAGCCTGCGCCGGGACACGTGGATCGTGCAGGGCTGGCAGCTCGGCCTCGTGGCGCTGTTCTTCGCCCTGTGGGAGATCGGTCCCCGCATGGGCTGGATCAACCCGATGCTCACCAGCTATCCCTCCGCCATCGCCGGCACGCTGATGAAGATGACGAGCGACGGATCGCTGGTCTTGCACACGTGGGTGACGCTGAAGGAAATTCTTGTGGGCTTCGCGGGCGGCATGGCGCTGGGCACGTTGCTCGCCGTGGCCCTGTGGTGGTCCCCCATGGTCTACCGCATCGCCGATCCGTTCATCGTGGTGCTGAACGCGCTGCCGAAGATCGCCCTGGTGCCGATCTTCTACATCTGGCTCGGCGACATGGCGTCCATCTACGCCATGGCCATCGCGGTCAGCCTGTTCGTCACGGTGCTGATGCTGTTCACGGGCTTTCAGGCCATCGACCCCGACAAGGTGCGCCTCGTGCGACTGTTCGGCGCCTCGCAGGTGCAGGTGCTCACCAAGATCGTGCTGCCCGGCAGCGTGCCGACGATGATCTCGACCCTGAAGGTGAACGTCGGCCTCGCGCTGGTTGGCGTGATCGTCGGCGAGTTCCAGGCCGCCAAGGCGGGCCTTGGCTATCTCATCACCTACGGCAGCCAGATCTTCCAGATGAACCTCGTGATGACGTCCATCTTCGTGCTCGCGGTGATCTCGACGCTGCTGTTCGCGCTCATCCAGTCGGTGGAGGCCACCGTGCTGCGCCGCTATGGGTCCGGGCCTTCGGGGACCTAGCGCGCCCTCTGGGCGCACCCAAGGGCAGCCGGAAAGACGCCAATGCTTGATGAAGCCCGCTTCCCCGGACGCGCAGCGACCCGGGACCCAGGGGCCCACGCTCTACCTGCGGCTCTGGGTCCCGGGCTCCGCTGCGCGGTCCCGGGAGAGGCGATGAGGCGCTGCGCCCTTAAAGGATGAAGCTGACCGAGCCGAGCTGGCCCAGCTCATGGGCGGCCAGAAGCACGCGGCGTTCCTTGATGCGAAAACCCTCGTCCGTCTTGCGCAGCACGTTGCGGTACGAGCCCACGTAGACGAACTCGCGCTGGTAGCGGCGATAGCGATAGCACACGAAGTTCGCCGCCACCGTGACCAGGTCGCCCTCGACGCCCATGATGCGCACGTTGGTGACGAGCCGGCACAGGCGCGAGCGCGGAAACTCCGCGTGGCAATTGGGATCGAGCACGCGGATGATGCGCTGGTGGATGCGCTCGCGATCGTCCGAGATGATGTAGAGCGTGCTCTTGTAGTCGCCCTCCAGATCGTCGTTGGGCGGCACGTAATAGGTCGCGTCGTCAGCGAGCAACGCTTCCCACTCCTTGAGGCGCCAGTCGTCGAGCAGGGCCGCCTCGTGGTAGAGGAAGTCCTCCACCTCCGCGCGGGTCACGGCGACGTCCGCCGGCAGGCTGGTTGAGACGCTCATGCGCGCGCTCCCGTCATCATCTTGTCCCAGTGCCGCCAGAACGTGCGCAGGTGGTGCTCGTCGCTGTTGAGCTGGTCGCCTTCGCGTCCCATGCCGCGCGACATCTCCGACCAGCGGTCGTCGGCGTAGTTGGCCAGCCCCTGCTGCACCAGCTCCAGCGCCTCCACGTCGTCGGGCGTCGCGAACCCGCCCGGTCCGTAAAAGGTCAGGAAGGCGTCGAGCCGGCGTGCGCGGGCGCTCTCGCTCTCCTCCACGGGCCCAAGCGCCCATGCGGTCACGTGCATCCGGTCCGGCCCGTCGGGGAAGAAGGTGCGGATGGTGACCGACGACCCGTCGTTGATGACGAGATTGGGGAAGATCACCAGGTTGCGGTTGGTGTCGCACACGCGCGTGGCGCGCGCCGCGCCCAGCCGCTCGACCAGTTCGGCCCGGATGGCGTCCATCTCGGGCTTGGCCTCTTCGCCATAGATGGGGATCCAGGCCGCCACAGGACGGCCGCGGAAGTTCACGTTGTCGGTCGTGAAGTGCCCGTTGCCCAGGTCGATGGCGATGCCGCGCGTCGGCAGCACCAGCGAGGGGTCCTTGGGGGGCTCCACCTTCACGCCCGAATTGGCCATGAAGTTGAGCCACGTGGAATGGGTCGAGGGCAGGTGGTAGTCGTCGACGCTGTTTTCGACCATCAACTTCCAGTTGGCGTTGACGTCGTATTCCTGCGTGCCCGCCAGCACCTCCATCTCGCCGGACGGCGACTGGTCGACCACGAGGTCGATGTAGAACTTGGCCTCGCCCAGATAGTCCGACAGGGACTGCGCGTCCGCGTCAAGGTTCATGAACCAGAAGTCCTTGTAGGACTCGAACCGCGCCGGGGCCTTGAGGCCGTACGTGCTCTTGTCGAACGCCTCCGTGTAGGCCTCGTCGCCCGGCACGCGCGCCATGGAGCCGTCGTTGTTGTAGATCCAGCCGTGATAGACGCAGTTGAACCGGCGGGCGTTGCCCTTGCGCTCGGTGCACACCAGCGCGCCGCGATGGCGGCAGGTGTTGAGGTGGCAGCGCACCTGCCCCTTCTGGTCGCGCGCGAAGATCACCGGACGGCCCGCGACCTTGCGGGTGTGGAAATCGCCGTTGCGCTTCAGTTCGGAGCCGTGTCCGACGTAGATCCAGCACTTGGAGAAAATCGTCTGCATTTCCCCGCGCAGCACGTCGGCCGAAACCAGCGCCTCGCGATCGAGCAGGAAAATTCCCTTTTCGCGGTCGTCGACCACGTAGGATCTCGCTCCCGTCATAACATGCCTCATGGGTGGGACGTCTGGCGGTGAGCTTTTAGGCCGTTGGGCGCGCGCGTCAACCTGACGGGCGCGCCCCCGCGGTCAGCTCATGAAGCGGCGGGCGTGGTCCACGACCTGCCCGGCCATGATCTCGATCTGCTTGGCGATGGCGGGCTCCGAGCACCCGCCGTCGCTGAACTTCACCACGGCGGAGTTCACCGCCACGCCCAGCGGCACGTTCCATCCGCGCAGGGCGTGGCCCATGGCGCGCAATTGCGCCAGCACCATGCCGGGGCCCTGGAAGCCGTAGCCGCAGCCGATGGAGCCGATGGCGCGCCCGTCGAAGTACACGCGGGCGTCGTTGCGCATCTCCTCGGTGTAGTCGATGGCGTTCTTCACCAGGCCCGAGACGCCGCCATGGTAGCACGGCGAGGCGACGATGACGCCGTCGGCGCGGCGCAGGTCGTCGATCATGTGGCGAGCCTGGTCGGTCATCGCGCCCGGATCGGGATCGTACATGGGCAGCAGCAGGTCCTTGCCGGCGTAGAGCTTCGTTTCCGCGCCCTGTTCGGCTGCGTACCGGAGCGCCAGCGCCAGCGCCTGTTCGGAGGACGACCCCGTTCGCGTGGTGCCGCCCATGCCGACGATGAAAGGTTTGCGCTGGCTCATGTCCTGTCCCTTGAGTTTGTTTTCGCGCGCGGGCGCGCCTCGGCCGTCCGCCCGAAGCCCCGGTTCAGCTTCGCGTCCGTCCGGCTGGTTCTATTACTCCGCCGCCGCCTTTGGAAGCTCGAAACCGCGATACTCGCGGTCGGTGAGCGCCTGCAGGGCGGGCAGCACCTCGGCGGCGAACATGCGCATGTTCTTCTCCGCCAGATGGGCCGGCATCGTGCCGAACGTCAGCATGGACAGGAATTCCTGGAATCCAAGCTCGTGGTGCGCCTCCGTCAGCTTGCGCAGCACGGTTTGCGGCGAGCCCACGATGATGATGCCCCGCGCCATCAGGCTCTCGATGCTCTGGCCGCCCCCCGTGTTGGCCTTCTTGTGCTGCAGCACCTTCTTGAGCGAAGCCGGGCTCATGTAGCCGGGCGGGAAGAACATCTGCTCGGAGACCTTGGGCAGGAAGACGTTGAACAAAGCCTCGATGTGCGGACGCGCCTCCTCGATCGCCTGCTCGTCGGTGTCCGCCACGTAGATCGGCGCCCCCCAGCCGATGCGGTGGGACTGCGCCTCGTAGCCGTATTGCTCCTGGGCGATCTGCCGGTAAAGATTGAGGTAGCGCGAGACGCTTTCGCGCGGCGCGTAATTCTGCAGGTAGACGTATTTGCGATCCGGGTGCGCCGCCCATTCGATCGTCTCCAGCGACCCCATGGAGGGGCACCAGATGGGCGGGTGCGGCTGCTGGTAGGGGCGCGGCCACAGGTTCACGTACGGAATGTTGAAGTGCTTGCCTTCGAAGGCGAACGGTCCCGTCTCGGTCCACGCGCGCACCACCAGGTCGTGCGCCTCCTGGTGACGCTCCAGCGAGTGCACCGGGTTCGTGCCGAACGAGAAATATTCGGAACCCACGCCGCGCACGAAGCCGGTGATGAGCCGCCCGCCGGTGATGACGTCGATCATCGCGTGCTCTTCGGCCAGCGTCAGCGGGTTCTCGCGCAGGCAGAACGCGTTGCCCAGAATGGCGATGCGCTTGTCGCGCGTGCGCCGAGACAGCGCCGAGGCCATCACGACCGGCGAGGGCATGAGCCCGTAGGCCGTCTGGTGATGCTCGTTCACCGCCACCCCGTCGAAGCCCAGCTCGCAGCACAATTCCAGCTCGTCCAGATAGCGCTGGTAGAGCAGGTGGCCCTTGTGCGGATCGAAATGGCTGTTGGGCAGCACGACCCATGCGCTGCGGTATTGGTCCTTCACCCGCAGGTCGAGGTCCGCATAGGTCATCAGGTGGAAGGCCATGACTTTCATGACGCGCGGCTCCTATCGGGCGCAGCCCATGGCGGCGAGGGTGGCGTCCATTTTCTCCACATGCGGCAGATGTCCGCAATCGGGAATTACGACGAGCTGAGAACCGGGAATCAGCGCCTGCATGGCGGGGCCGGTGACGGGCGGGAAGATGCGGTCCTGCTCGCCCCAGACGATGAGGGTGGGCGCGTTGACGCGATGCAGCCAGCGCCCGAGGCGCGGGTTGTGGAAGCGGGGGTTCCAGCCAAAGCGCGCGCTGGCGATGCGGTCGGTGATCGCCACGTCCTGATACTTGTCCGCAAGCGCCTTCTGGGCCGCTTCTTCCGCCATCTGCGGGTCCGCGTAGGCGAGCCGGGCCTGCTCGTCCGGGTCGATCATGAAGATGTCGGCCTTGGCGTGCCCGCGCACGTGAACGCCCGCGGAGGCGATCAGCGTGAGGTCCTTGATGCGCGACTGGTTGCGCACGGCGGCCTCGAGGGCGATCCACCCGCCCAGCGAATGCCCGACCACGCGCGCGTCCCTGAAGCCCAGCGCGTCCATCACGTCGAGGTAGAAGTAGGCGAGGTCGGACACGTCGTCCATCCACTCGGGACATTCCGTGCCGCCAAAGCCCGGGTGATCGGGCGCGAACACCTCGTAGCGTTCCGCCAGCGCGTCGAGGAAGGCGGGCCATTCCGACAGGCCGTCCGTGCCATGCAGATACAACAGCGGCGCGCCGGAGCCGCCCCGGCGCATGCGCAGCGAGAGGCCGTCGAGAGAGAGCGTTTCGGTTCTGAACGACATCAAATCTGTCCTGGGTCCTTGAGCTTATTTCTTCAGCAGGCCGAGCTTGCCGAGGATCGGCCGCCACTGCTCGACCTCCCTGGTGAGCATGCCGGCGAACTCCGCCGTGGGAATCCCCGAGGGGCGGTAGAACACGTTCATGATGCGCTTCTGCACGTCGGGATCGTCGATGACGGCCTTCACCTCGCGGTACATGCGCTCCACGATGGGCTTGGGCACTCCGGCGGGGAGGAACAGCGCGTTCCAGGCGTCCACCGGCATGTCGGGAATGCCCGCTTCGGCCACGGTCGGCACGTTGGGCAACGACGGCCAGCGCTGCGCCGAGGTGATCGCGAGGCCGATCACGTCGCCCGAATGAATCTGCGGCTCCACAGTGCCCAGCGCCACCGTGGCGACGTCGACCTCTCCCTGCACCACGGCGTTCAGCGAATCGGGCGTGCTGCGGAACGGCACATGGATCATCTTGGAGCCCACCTGGTCGGCCAGCATCTCCATCGAGAGATGCCCGATGGTGCCGACGCCCACGGACGAGAACGTGTACTTGCCCGGATTGGCCTTCACGAGTTCGCGCAATTGCGCGACGCTCTTCACGCCGAGCTTCTTGCTGGAGACCAGCACGCTGGGGGTCGTGCCCATGATGGTGAGCGGCTGCAATTGGCGGAACGCGTCGTAGGGCACGTCCATCGTCATGGGGTTGACGATGATGGGCGCGAAGATCGCCGCCAGCATCATGCTGCCGTCGCTGGGCCCCTTCACGACCGTGTCGACGCTGACGTTGCCGCCCGCCCCGGGCTTGTTCTCCACCAGGAACGTCGCCCCGGTGCGCTTCTGCAATCCTTCGGCGATCACGCGGGCCAGAAGGTCGGCGGCCGATCCGGCCCCGAAGCCGATCACGATGGTCGATTGGCGCGGCGGCCAGTCCTGCGCGCGCGCGTCCGGCTGGACCAGGAAGACGCAGGCCGCCAGTGCGGCGCCCGCAAGTCCGATGAGCCGTCTTGAGAAATGCTGTCCCATGCGCCCCTCCCTGGCCGCCTCTGCGGGCGGTCGCGTCCCAACGTGTCAGAATGCTTTCAGGACGTGCCTCGCGATGACGGTGCGCATCACTTCGCTCGCCCCTTCGGTGATCCGGTAGCTGCGCTGCTGGCGCCACATGCGCTCGATGGGCATGTCCTTCATGAGGCCGAGCCCGCCGTGGATCTGCATGCAGGTGTCGATGGCCCGGAACGCCATCTCGTCGCAGTAATACTTGCAGTGGTACGCCTCGACGCGGGCCTCCTGCCCTTCGTCGATGAGCGAGGCGGCGCGCCAGACCAGCAGGCGCCCGACCTCCAGCTCCATGTACATGTCGGCGAGCTTCCACTGGATGCCCTGCCGGTCGGACAGCGGCTTGCCGAACGTGACGCGCTGCTTGGCGTAGGAGGTCGCCATCTCGAGCGCCCGTTCCGCCACCCCGATGGCGCGCGCGCCATGCTTCACGCGGCCTGCGCCCAGCCATTTCTGCGCCAGCGTGAAGCCCTTGCCTTCGCCCCCCACCAGATGGGAGGCGGGCACCCGCACGTCCTCCAGCACGATCTCCCACGGACGGTCGCCCATCATGGTCTGGTAGCGCGCGCCCAGCTTCACGCCCGGCGTGTTCATGTCCACGAGAAAGCACGAGATGCCGCCGCGCGAGCCCAGCGAGCGGTCGGTGGCGGCCATGAGCTGCATGAAGTCGGACTTGCCCGCGCCGGTGATGTAGCGCTTGACGCCGTTGATCACGTAATGGTCGCCGTCGCGGACGGCGGTGGTGCGCATGCTGGCGGGGTCCGATCCCGCGTCAGGCTCCGTCTGGGCGAAACATGCGCGCTTCTCGCCGCGCAGCACGGGCAGCAGGTATTTCTCCCGCATCTCGCCCTGCAGCGAATACAGGATCGAGCGCACCGTGGGGCCGGTGATCTGGTCTTCGCGCGCCGGAATGGCGATGGTGCGGCCCAGTTCGGACCAGACGACGGATTTCGCCAGCAGCCCCAGGCCGGGGCCGCCGAACTCTTCCGGCACGTCCATCATCCACAGGCCGAGCTTTTTCATGCCGTCCTGGAACCGCGTCTGGAAGCCGGGACGGAACTCGTCGCCGTCCACGCTTTCCATTTCCACGGGGATCATTTCGTTGTCGACATAGCGGCGCAGGTTGTCGCGCAGCATCTGCAATTCTTCAGGCAGTACGAATGACACCATGTCTGCAGCCCCGCTCCCCGAGCGCCCTTTCTGTTGAAACCTATTGCGCCGCCAGCCGCCCGACCGGCTCGAACCCGCGGTAGTCGGCCTCGGTGAGCGCACGGATCGCCGGCAGCACCTCGGCGGCGAACAGCCGGATGTTTTTCTCGGTGAGGTGCGCCGGCATGGAGCCGAACATCAGCATGCACATGAACTCCTCGAAGCCCATTTCGTGATGCGCCCTGGTGATCGCGTTGCGCACGGTTTCGGGCGAGCCGCAGATGATGATGCCCCGGTCGATCAATTGCTCGATGGTGACGCCGCCGCGGTTGCCCTTCTTGGCCGCCAACACCTTCTTGAGCGAATCCGGGCTCATGTAGCCGGGCGGAAAGAACATCAGCTCGGAATATTTGGGCAGCAGCACGTTGAACATCATCTCGATGTGCTCGCGCGCCTCGTTCACCGCCTGCTCGTCGGTCTCCGCCACATAGACCGGCGCGCACCACGCGATGCGGTCGGACTTGGCCTCGTAGCCGTACTTGGTGGCCGCCGTCTCGCGATAGAGATCGAGATAGCGCGCCACCGTCTCGCGCGGGCTGTAGGTCTGCACGTAGACGTATTTGCGATCGGGATGCGCCGCCCATTCGATGGTCTCGACGCTGCCGCCCGACGGGCACCAGATGGGCGGATGCGGCTGCTGGTAGGGACGCGGCCAGATGTTCACGTAAGGGATGTTGTAGTGCTTGCCCTCGAAGGCGAACGGGCCGGTCTCGGTCCAGGCGCGCACCACGAGGTCGTTGGCCTCCTTGTGGCGCTCCAGCGAATGCACCGGGTTCGTGCCGAAGGAGAAATATTCCGAGCCCACCCCGCGCACGAAGCCGGTGATGAGCCGCCCGCCGGTGATCACGTCGATCATCGCGTGCTCTTCGGCCAGCGTCAGCGGATTGTCGCGCAGGCAGAAGGCGTTGCCCAGGATGGCGATGCGGCAGGACTTGGTGCGCCGCGACAGCGCCGCCGCCATCACCACCGGGGAGGGCATGAGCCCGTAGGCGGTCTGGTGATGCTCGTTGATGCAGACGCCGTCGAAGCCCAGCTCCGCCGCCAGCTCCAGCTCGTCGAGATAACGATTGTAAAGCTTGTGGCCCTTTTCGGGGTCGAAATAGCTGTTGGGCAGGACAACCCATGCGCTGCGATATTCATCGCGCATGGACACGTCCAGGTCCGCATAGGGCATGAGATGAAAGCTCATGACGCGCATTTGGGAGCGCTCCGTTTCCTCGCCGAATTTTATTGGGCGTCACACTAGCGGCGCTTTCGCCAGCCTGCAAATGGTCTCTGCCGCGCTCCGGGCCGCCCCCGGCACTTGAGCAAAGCGGCGCGGCGGGCTAGAGCGGATGAAAGGCGCAGAAGTCGCCACAGGAGGAAACATGCTCCGGAAGCTGAAATTCAACGGCGAGGTCGTGGTCGTCACCGGCGGCGGCGCCGGAATCGGCAAGGCGACGGCGGACGCGCTGGCGCAGATGGGGGCGACCGTCGCCATCGTGGGGCGCACGCGCGAAACGCTGGAAAGCGCCGCCGCCGACCTTCGCGCCCGCGGGGGAGCCTGCGAGGTCTTCGTGGCCGACGTCTCGCGCGAAGACCAGGTGGCGGCGCTCGCCGCCGCCGTCGAGGGCAAATGGGGGCGCGTCAAGGGGCTAGTGAACAACGCCGGCACCAATTTCCGCACCCCGCTGGCGGACCTGCCCAGCGAGAAATGGCGCGAGATCATGGGGGCCAATCTCGACAGCGTGTTCTTCATGTGCCGCGCGTTCATCCCCCTGCTGCTGAAGTCCGACAAGCCCTCCATCGTCAACGTCGCGTCGTCCTTCGGCGTCATCGGCAATCCGCAGATGCCCGCCTATTGCGCCAGCAAGGGCGCGGTGGTGAACCTGACCCGGCAGATGGCCATCGACTACGGCCGCAAGGGCCTGCGGGTGAACTCGCTCTGCCCCGGACCCACGCTCTCGCCGCGCGTCAGCGGCTACATCGAGAAGGGTCTGACGGACCCCAACGCACTGAAGGCGCAGGTCATGCTCGGCCGTCTCGCCGAATGCGAGGAAATCGGCGACGTGGCGGCGTTTCTGGTTTCGGACGCCGCCTCCTTCATGAACGGCTCCACCGTGGTGGTGGACGGCGGACAGACGATCAACTGAGGTTCAGCCATGATGCTTGAAGGCGTGCGGGTGATAGACCTCGGCTCGTTCATCACCGCCCCGCTGGCGGCGATGATGCTGGGCGACATGGGGGCGGACGTCATCAAGGTGGAGCGGCCGGACGGCGATCCGTTCCGGCGCGGCCATGGCACCAATTACGGCCCGACGTTCCTCGCCTTCAACCGCAACAAGCGCAGCGTCGTCATTGACGCCACGACGCCGCAGGGCCGCGCCGCGCAGGGCCGGCTCATCGACGGCGCCGACGTGCTGATCGACAATTACCGCACGCCGGTGTTGCGCAAGCTCGGGCTCGATCCCGACGAATTGCGCGCCCGCAATCCGCGCCTCATCCATTGCTCCATCACGGGCTTCGGGGCGAAGGGGCCCTACAGGGACAGGCCCGCGTTCGATTCGGTCGGGCAGGCGCTGAGCGGGATCACGAGCCTGCTTGTGGACCCCGACGCGCCGCGCGCCTTCGGCCCCACGATCACCGACAACGTGACGGGCATGTACGCGGCCTACGGCGTCATGGGCGCGCTGGTGGAGCGCGGGCGCACAGGCCTCGGCAAGCGGCTGGAAGTCAACATGCTGGAATCCTCGATGGCGTTCATCCAGGATATTTATACAAACTACACGCGCACCCACGTGGTCAGCGACCGCTTCACGCGAATCGCCCGCTCCCAATGTTTCGCGTTCCGCTGCGCGGACGGCGCGTTGCTCTCCGTGCATCTGTCGACGACGGAAAAATTCTGGCGCGAGTTCGCCTCCGCCATAGGGGCCGACGACATCGCGGCGGACGAGCGCTACAGCACCCATCAGGCGCGCGTGAAGCATTATCACGAGCTCACGCAGGCCCTCGCGGAACGCATGGCCATGAGGCCGCGCGCGGACTGGATCGCGCGCTTTGCGGCCGCCGACGTGCCGTTCTCGCCCATCCACACGGTGGCGGACGCGCTGCATGACCCGCAGGTGGCGGCGCTCGGGACCGCGATCTCCATGCGGCATCCGACTCAGGGCGAGGTGATGGGCGTCGCGTGCCCGGTCACGGCGGACTGCGAGCGCCCCAGGGCTGACATGCGCGCC
>JAQGJX010000202.1 GCA_028290405.1 Hyphomicrobiales bacterium | reverse complement strand
AACCGGCCAGGGAGCAGCACGGCCGGCGCGCTCCCGACCCGGCCCACGGCGCCCGCGCGCCCGGGCTCCAGCGCGAGCCCATGGGCGAAAAGCTCGCCAGCATCCCGCATTTGGGCCGCCATGTCGTCGCCCACGCCCTCGCCCGCTCCGCCCACCGCGAGCAGCAGGTCGCAGCCGCCTGCGTCCAGCGCGTCGCGCACGTCCACGATGGCGCCAAGGGTCGTGAGGAGATCGCCCGCCAAGGTCCCCGCTCGGTCGGCGCCCGGCGCGACGACGAGCCCGATGCGCGGCTGGCGCAGGTTCACCGACGCGATTCCCGCCTCGCGCAACGCAGCCAGCGCCAGCGGATCGAACCAGCGCCCCTCGTGCAGCAGCACCGCTCCGGCGCCCGCGTCCTCCCCCGCGCGGCGAACGCCCTCGCCCGGGCTGGCCGGTTCGGCCGCCTCCCACGGAGGGCCATCTCGGCTGACGGATTCGAGCGCAACGACGGCGTCGCAGCCCTCAGGGAGCGGCTCGCCCGCGTTGAGCCGCTGGGGCGCACGCAGGAGCAAAGCGGGGGAAAACGAGCTGGCGCCCACAAGATCGGCGCTCGCCATGGCGAACCCGTCCCGCAGCGCGACGTCGCACGGCGGCAGCGGCGCCGGGGCCGCCACATCCTCCGCCGCCCAGCCCCCACGCGCCTGCGCAAGGGCCACGCGCACGGGAGCCACGGGCCCGCAGGCCTCCAGCACGAGCGAACGCGCAACGCAAAAATCCATCAGCGGCGAGCCGAGCCGCTGCGCACGCGCCTTCGTCGAACCGTCCATCAACCGCAGCACCCCTGCGCCCGCATCCGCGAGCACCATGGCATATGGCGCGCCCGCGCGCTCCAGCCAAGCCCGGAAGCGGCGCTAGGGGACGCTCACGGCTCCTGCGCGTCGATCAGGATGAAGGCGATCCGGCACGGCTCCGTGCCGCGGTTGACCCAGGCGTGGTTCGTCCCCTGCTGGATCAGCACGTCGCCCGCCTTGAAATGCACCTCCGTGTCGTCCAGCAGCATGTCGATTTCGCCGGACAGGATGATGGCGTAGTCGATGCTGCGGGTGGCGTGCATCAGCGGATGGCGCGCCGGCCAGTGCCGCTTGGGGGTGGAATCCCCGTGCTGGGAAGCATGGTAATCCGCCGGCAGCGCCTCGACATCCGGCGTGATGGGCGGAATGTCGATGATGCGGAACACCGAGCCCCCGCGCGGCGGCGCCACGCCGATGTCGGTCGCGGCGCGGTCGATCGGCTCGTTGATCTGCGCCGGCGTCTCGTTCGTCACCCACAGGAGGCGCGACACCGTTCCGCGCTGCGGCCGCACCCGCTTGTGCGGGTTGTCGCCGTCGAACAGCGCCACCGCCTTGCCCTCGTCGTTCACATAGGTGACGACGCGGCGAATTTCCTCGCTCAAAGCCATGGCGCCCTCCTCAGGCCGTGCAGGCGCGCACGAAGTCGAGCACGATGTTGGCGAAGTCGTCGTCGCTGGTGCCCATGCTGGCCACGGTCGAGAAATGGTTGTGGCCGTCCATGCGGCGGATCGGCGGGCACTTGCCGTCGCGCGCGCAGAGCGCCTTCGCCAGATCAAAGCCGGGCGTAACGAGGTTGACGGGATCGTATTCCGCCACGCTGACGGCGATCGGGATGGAGCTGGCCGCGACGCCGCGCAGGGCCGAGCGGCGCTCGAACTGGCTGGCGTCCGTCCCGTAATAGGCGAGGACGTTGTCGCGAGCTTCCCCTGCGCTCAGCTCATAGAGGCCGCTGGACAAAAGCCCGCCGCGGACCAGCTTCTCGCCCTTGGTCTCCGGATCGAACAGGAAGCTCGCCACATGGGCGGCCCCGGCGGAATGCCCCATGATGACGATGCGCCCGGAGTCGCCGCCGAACTCGCCCGCGTGAGCGGCGATCCACCGCACGGCGGCGTCGATGTCCTGGTGGGCGCTCGGCCACTTGAACTCGGGCGCAAGCCTGTAATTGGCGACCACGCCCACCATGCCCGCATGCGCCACGCAGGCGCCGATGTTGGCGTAGAAAACGGGATCGGACCGCTTGTCGCCGCCCACGAAACCGCCGCCCGGAATGTAGATGAAGATCGGCTTGTTCCGGCCGCCGTCGTCTTTCCAGTACACGTCCATGGTCTGGCGGGCGTGGTCGCCGTAGCGGGCGTCTTCGCGCGTGGAGACGCCGTCCATGATCCCCGCCAGCATGGGCGCATAAAGCTCGCGCACCGTGGCGGAATTGTTCGGCGCGGCGTTGAGGCCGAGCGGCGGAATCGCCGCCCGGATGTGGTCGGGCATGCTGGTCATGGTAAAATCCCCTTGCGCCCCAGCGCTTATTCGGCTGCGGCCTTGATCGGCTGCGGCTGGCGGTTCTTGAAATAGGGCAGCACTTCCTTGGCGATGGCGATCTGGTTTTCCTGCACCATGGAATGCGGCATCGTGCCGAACTGCGTCTTGGTCAGCGAAATGCCGAAGCCCGCCATGTCCTGATAGGCCGCAAGCTTCTCGCGCACCGTGTTGGCGCTGCCCACGATGACCACGCCGCGCTCGATCATGTCCTCCGCGGTCTGGCGGGATTTCATGAAGCTCTTGATGGCCCGCATGCGCTTGACGCTCTCCACGCTGGTGTAGCCGGGAGGCGCCATCATCACCGGATTGCGGCTGAGGAAGTCGTTGGCGTACGTCTCCAGATGCGGGCGAATGTCGCGCAGCGCCTTCTCGTCGGTCTCGCCCACGTAGATGGCGTTGGACCAGGCGAGTTGCTCCGGCGCGGCCTGATAGCCGGCCTTGTCGGCCTCCTCGCGGTAAATCCGGAACGTCTGGGCCACGGCGCTGATAGGCGCCAGCGTCTGGCAATAGGTGTAGCGCCGCTGCGCCGACCAGCGGATCGTGCTGAGAGACCCCGACGAGGGCGTCCAGATCGGGGGATGCGGGTCCTGATAGGGACGCGGCCAGGGGTTCACATAGCGGATCTTGTAATACTTGCCCTCGAAGTGGAACGGGCCCGGCTCCGTCCAGGCGCGGATGATGAGATCGTGCGCCTCGGCGAAACGCGCCTGCGACTCAGCAGGATTCATCTGCATGGTGTGATATTCGGCGCCGATGCCGCGCACGAAACCGGCGATCACCTTGCCGCGCGTGAGATTGTCCAGCACGGCGAATTCCTCCGCCACGGTGAGCGGGTTGTTCACCAGCGGCAGCGCGCGCCCCAGCACGGCGAGCTGGCCGTTCTTGATGCGCCGCGCCAGCGCGCCCGCGAGCACGCCGGGCGTCGGCATCATGCCATAGGCGGTCTGGTGATGCTCGTTCACCGCCACGCCGTCGAAGCCCAGCTCGTCCGCGAACTCGAGCTGGTCGAGATATTCGTGGTAGAGGTCCGCGCCCTTCTTGGGATCATAAAAGCTGTTCGGGAAATTCACCCAGGCGGTGCCCGCCTTGCGAATGGCCTCCACGTCCACATGGGCGTAGGGCATCAGGTGGAAGTTGAAGATTTTCATGACGTCGCCCGCTGCTCTGCGATGAAACTGTCAACCAGGCGCACGAAGCGCTCGGGCTGTTCGATCTGCGGCGCGTGGCCGCAATCGGGCATGATCTCGACCCGCGAACCCGGGATCAGCTTGCCCCACGCCTGCGCGTAAACGGCGGGCAGGATTCGGTCCTGCGCGCCCCACACGATAAGCGTGCGCGCATGGACGCGGTGCAGCCATTTGCGCAGGTCGGGATCGTAATTGCGCGGGGTCCACGACACCTGCGCGATGGTGATCTGGTTCGACAGGCGCACGTCCTCCGTCTCGGGCGCCAGCACGCGCGCGAGCTCGGCTTCCGCCACGGCCTCGTTATGGAACATGTCGCGCACGCCCTGCTCTTCCGAGCGCAGGAACGTATCCAGCCCGCCGGCGTCCTGTTCAAAGATGCCGAACGGCGACACTAGGGCCAGCGAGGCGATGCGGCTGCAATCGCGCGTGGCGAGCTCCGCCGCGATCCATCCCCCCAGGGCGAATCCCACGACGTGAACGCCGCGCAGGTCCAGCGCCTCAAGAAAATCGAGGTAGTAATTCGCGTAATCGCGCGTGCTGTCGAGCCATTCAGGCTTCGCCTTGCCGCCGAAGCCCGGATGCTCGGGCACGATCACGTCGTATTTGGCGGCGAGCGCGTCCATGAACGGGCGCCAATCGTCGGAGGCGTCTCCGCCGCGCAGGATCAGCAAGGGCTGGCCATGGCCAGCGCGCATGATGCTTATGCGCGCGCCGCACAGCTCCAACTCCGTCTTTTTCACGTCTTCGGTCACACAGCCTCCCCGGCGCGCGGCCGCATGCGCATGGCGCGGCCGCTTCTGCTCTCTGGATGTGCCGGCATGCTAGGGAGCGCGCAACCGCCTTGTCAACGGCGCGCGCTTCCCACCGAAGGCGAATCGGCCTCAGGCGACGTTATCGAGCTTCTGGTCGCCGCCATGCATGCGCGCCGCCAGATTGCGCAGCGCGTCGCAGGCCTCGTCCACAACGGCGGCGACAAGCTCGGGGTCCGCGCCCTCGCCCATCACCCGCACGACGGGTTCCGTGCCCGATGGGCGCACCAGGATGCGCCCGTCCGCCCCCAGCCGGTCCGCGCTGTGGCTGGCGATGTCCTCGATGGCCGCCGCGCTCGGCATGGAGCGGTGCGCGAACGCGACGTTCTTGAGCACCTGCGGCATGGGCGCGAACACGCGGCACACCTCGCTGGCGGGCCCGCCGCTTTGCGCGACGGCGGCCACCACCTGCAAGGCAGCCACCAGCCCGTCGCCCGTGGTGGAGAAATCCGACAGGATGACGTGGCCAGATTGCTCGCCGCCAAGATTGTAGCCATGCGTGCGCATGTGCTGAAGCACGCTGCGGTCGCCCACCGCCGTGCGCTCCATGCCAAGCCCGATGCCGCCAAGATAACGCTCAAGGCCAAGGTTAGACATGACCGTCGCCACCATGCCGGGCCGCGACAGCCGGCCCTCGCGCTGCCAGCGCGTCGCGATGAGGCCCATGATCTGGTCGCCGTCCACCAGGTCGCCCTTTTCGTCGACGACGATCAGCCGGTCCGCGTCGCCGTCGAGCGCCACGCCGATGTCGGCGCGCAGCTCGCGCACCTTGCGCACGAGGGCGCGCGGCGCCGTGGAGCCGACCTCGCGGTTGATATTGAACCCGTCGGGCTCGTTGCCGATGGTGACGACCTCCGCGCCAAGCTCCCAGAACGCCTCCGGCGCCACGCGGTAAGCCGCGCCGTTGGCGCAATCGACCACGACCCGCAGCCCGTCGAACGTCACTTCGCGCGGCAGGGAGCTCTTGGCGAACTCGACATAGCGGGCGTTGACGCTGTCGACGCGCGTGGCGCGCCCCAGCTCTCCGGCGCGGGCGAGCCTCACGGGCGCAGGATTGTCCAGCAAGTCCTCGATCTGGCCCTCCACGGCGTCGGAGAGCTTGAACCCGTCAGGGCCGAACAGCTTGATGCCGTTGTCCTCGAACGGATTGTGGGAGGCGGAGATCATCACCCCGAGATCCGCCCGCATGGCGCGGGTCAGCATCGCCACCGCAGGCGTCGGGATCGGCCCCAGCAGCAGAACGTCCATGCCCACGGACGTGAAGCCCGCCACAAGCGCCGTCTCGATCATGTAGCCCGACAGCCGCGTATCCTTGCCGATGATGACGCGATGGCGATGCTCGCCGCGATGGAACACGCGCCCGGCCGCCTGCCCTATGCGCAAGGCGAGGTCCGGCGTGATGACCTCGTTGGCCCGCCCACGCACGCCGTCGGTTCCAAAATAACGTCCGCTCATCGTCGCACCTTTCAAAATAGCGTAATTATGAAAACTATTGTCCCTTGCCGAGCACCATGACGCTGAACGTGCGCAGGATGATCGACAGGTCGGTGACCAGCCATTGCAGCGGGCTCGAAATGCGCACCGCATAGACGTGGTCGTACAGAACCTTGGAGCGCACGTCCTCGATGGAGGAATCATAGCCCTGGCTCACCTGCGCAAGCCCCGTAATGCCGGGCTTAAGCCCATAGGTGCGCTCGATGTAGAAGGGAATGGCCCCTTCCAGACGCTGGAAGAACTGCGGCCGCTCCGGGCGCGGCCCCACCACGGACATGTCGCCCACAAGCACGTTCCAGGCTTGCGGCAGTTCGTCGAGCCGGGTGTTGCGCAGGAAACGGCCCACTTTCGTCACGCGCGGATCGTCCGCAGCCGCCCAGACGGCGCCCGACATGTCCTCGGCATCCGTGCGCATGGTGCGAAACTTCGTCAGCCAGAAGAGGCGCGTGGCGTGGGGCGTCGCGCGGCCGACGCGCATCTGCCGGTAGAAGATCGGCCCGCGGGAATCGAGCTTGATGGCGAGCGCAATGGGCGCGAACAGCACGGCCAGCGCCGCCAGCGCGCCCACGCCGCACACGATGTCCAGCGCCCGCTTGCCAAAGCGCGCGACGGGATGAACGTAATCCCCGCGCGACGCGCCGCCCGCGCGGCCCCACGCGCTCGCGTCCTTGCGCAGCACATATCGGCTCCCGCCGATGAGCCCGGCGGCATGCCCGGCGAACAGATAGCCCAGCGCGCCGAGCGCGCGCGGCGCCTGACGGCCCATGCTCCACCCAAAGGCCGCAGCGGCGTAAACAGCCGCCTGCGCCACGAGTGCGATGCGCCAAAAGTCCGAGTCCACGGCGAGCCACACGTTGGCGAACAGGCAGGCCAGCATCAACAGCGGCACGCAGGCCCGCAGCGCCTTGCCGGAGAGGAACACGAAGGCGACGCCCGGCCGATGCGGATCCGCCAGCGCCGTCAGCCGCGCGACCTGCTGGACATTGCCGGCCGCGATGCGAAGGCGCCGGGCGAAATCCACCCGCGCGTCGTTGCCGTCGAGCTCGCGAATGACGATCTGCGTGTCGTAGACGCCGCGCAGCCCTTGCGCCACAAGGCGCATGGGGGCGATGAAATCGTCGTTGATAGTGTCGCTCTCCAACGGGCGCCAGAAGTCGCGACGCATGACATAAAAGGCGCCGTGCGCGCCCATGGGCGCGCCGAACCGCGCCTCATTGGCCTTCAGCTCGGCCTGATACCGCCAGTACACCGCCTCCCCGGCGGCGCTCGCCGCCGCAAGCTCATACCGTCCGGTGACGAAGCCCACGTCCCCATCGGCGAAATGCCCCGCAGCCTTGCGCAGCGCCTGCGGCTCGAGGTCCGACGACACGTCGCTCAGCGCAAGGAGCCGCTCATCGCATTTCGCGACGGCCTCGTTGACGACCGCCACCTTGCCGCGATTTGCAGAATGCGAAACAAGTTCGACGCGCAGATCGGCGGGCTTGGACGACGCGATCCAGTCTTCCGCCAGCGCAACCGTCTCGTCCGTACAGCCGTCGCAGACGATCACGACGCGCAGCATCGAGCGGTCATAGTCGAGGGCCGCGATGTTGTTCAGCTTGCCGACGATGAAGGCGGCTTCGTTGTGCGCAGGCACGAGCAACGCGAGGGGAGAGTCGGCCGAATAGGAAACCGGCGCGGCCGCCGCGCCGCGCGCAAACCGCCGCAGCAGGAACGGGTAGCCGACGTGATGATAGACAATCAGCGCCGCCGCGCAGTCGAACACAACCTCAGCAAACATCGCCGTACCCCAATGATCGCGCATAGCCGTGGAGCGTTGCGCTCCAGCTGAAATGAGTTTCGATAAATGAGCGCGGGCTCGCCGCCCCTTCGTCTTCAAGCGACGCGCGCAAAGCCTCGCTCAGCGCGAGCGGATCGTCGGGCGCCACCGACCTCCCCGTAGCGGGGCAGGCGCCGCGCGCCACGTCGCCCACCTGGCTGGCCACGACGCGCACGCCGGCCGCCTGCGCCTCCAGCAGCGCGAGCGGCAATCCTTCGGCGCGAGAGGGAAGACAGAACACGTCAAACGCCGCATAAAGTCGTGCGGGGTCATCGCGGTGGCCCACGAAATGAACGCGCTCGTGAACGCCGCACGCGCGCGCAAGCGCCTCAAGCGGCTCCCGCTCGCCGCCCTCGCCCACGACGACGAAGCGCACATGCGGCGGACACAAGGCCGCAGCCCGCACCAGAACGTCATGGCCCTTCACGCGCTCAAGCCGCCCGACGGAGCCGACGACGACGCTGTCGTGCGGCAGGCCAAGCGCGTCGCGCGCCTGCGAACGCGTCGTCGCAAAACGCGAAACGTCGACGCCATTGGAGATCACCTTGACGCCGGCCGGATCAAACACGCCCGCGAGCCCCTCGCAGACAGCTTGCGACACAGCCACGACGTCAGGCCGCAATGCGCGGCCCAGCACCCGCGACAGGCGCCGGCGCCGGGAATTCCGATAGTGCCATGCGTCATGCTCCACATGCACAAGGCGCTTCACCCCCATGGCGCGCGCGGCGGCGCCGCCATAAAGAAACGGCCCGACATGATGCGTGACCACGCTGCTGGCGCCACGCTCACGGATAAACCGGGCGAGACGCCCAATGAGCAAAGGATCGAGGCCCGGCTTCTTGCCAAGCGCAACAAGCCGGTCGCCCAAAGGCTCTAGAACGCTCCACTTCGACGCCAGATCGCCAGCGTCCCCCTCGAGGCTCACCAGGAGGTGACGTTCGGGAAGTTGCAAAACAAGTTGCAGCGCAAGCGCCTCGAGCCCTCCGGGAGACATGCGTTGGACAATGTGGATCGTAGTGCGCATTCGACGGAACCTCTGCGCGGGCCAGCGCAAGCGCCGTGCCAACTGGAAGAGTCCATTTCATTGCGTTTTGCCCAGCCCCGGGGCGAGCGGCCTTTGCGAAACGCGACGAACATCGCGAAATGGAACGCTCCTGCCGGAGGATCAGCCGGGCGCGCATGGCATGGCCGTTGCAATGCGCAGCCCGACAGGAGACTTGAACATGAAGACCTATCGTTTTGAAGGCGACATGGACGCGGTCACCATGGAGGACATGAAGCCCCTCCTGGAGGAAATAGCATCTTGCAACGACGACGTTCAGCTTGATCTGGAGGCCGTGACGTTCATCGACTCGTCGGGCGTCGGCGGCCTTGTGTTCCTGTTCAAGCGGCTGCGCATGCGCGACCTGTCGCTGAAAATCGTCAAGGCGAAAGGCCAGCCGCAGAAGCTGTTCCTGCAACTGCGGTTGGGCTTCCTGCTCGACTCGAGCCAAGAGGCGAGCGCGGCGTGAGCCCTGCCCCCAAGCAGATCGCCTTGCGGGCCTGCAGGATGATGGGCGGCGCGGCCATGGGCGCGCTCCGTCTCGTCAAGCGCATCCCGTTCAGGCTGCGGCGGCGCCGAGCCGACGACACGGCGGCCGCCTCTGCGTGGCCGACGGCGGAACTTGATCCGGCGGCCCCGCCCGTCGAAGCCGTCCACCAGCACCTCACCGCACGACGCGCGCGGATCGTCGGCGTCGTCGGCGTCGATCACGACAGCGGCGTCAGCACACTGGTGCACGCTCTTGCGGCGCGCTGTGCGCAGGGCGGCCAGCGCACGCTCGTCATCGATTGCGGCGGGCGCGCCTGCGCGTCGGACCAGAGCGGACCCAACGTCCTGGGCGGCGGCGCGGCGCGGGCGGCGGAGCCCCACGCGGGCGGCTACGACACCCTGCTTCTGCGTCCGCCTTCGCACGAAATGCTGCGCGTGCGCAGCGTCTCCTGGCTGCGCCACCTTATGGTGAGCGAGCTGAGCGAGTACCAGATGATCTTCATCGACATGCTGCCGGCGCGCGAAGATCCCGAATACGCGCTGCCGGCCACCATTGTGGGCAATGCGTGCGACCTGGTGCTGCTGATGTGCCTCGCCGCGCAAGCCACCAAGGCGGATCTGGAGGAAGCCCTCACTTCCCTGCGCACCGTCGGCGCGCCGCTGGGCGGCGTCGTCATCAACCGCCGCGAGCAACCCACGCTGGGCTTCGAGATCGCCCGTGAAGCCAAGCGCATCGCCTGGATCGCGCCACGCCTCGCCAACCGGCTCGCCACGAAAGCGCAGAACTCCAGGTTCCTTGATGTCCATGCCTGAAGCGCCCGCGCAGCGTCCGCTGGTTCTGCTCCTGGACGCGCGCGCCGTAGGCGGCATCGAGCGGCACGTAACGATCCTCGCGCGCGGGCTCGCGGAGCGCGGCGTGGACACGCGCATCGTGCTGCTTCAGGATTATGGCGACACGGACGTGGTCGCCCTTCTCACATCCCAAGGGCTGCCGTTCATCCAGCTTGACGGAACATGGGGAGCCCTGCGCCGCGCGTTGCGCGACATGCGGCCCAGGTTGCTGCACACCCACGGCTACAAGGCGGGGCTCATGGGGCGCGTGGCGGCGAAGCTCGCGCGCATTCCCTGCGTGTCGACGTTCCATGCGGGCGAGCGCGCGGCCTTTCCAGTGTCGGTTTATCAAACCCTGGACGAATGGAGCGCATGCCTCGGCGCGACGATCGCAGTCAGCGGGAAGATCGCCAAAAGCCTGCCTTTTGGCGCGACTCTCATCCCGAACTTCGTCGACGCGCCGCCTGCCCCCACGCTTGCGCCGCTGCCCAAACGGGTGTCCTTCGTGGGGCGCCTCAGCGTCGAAAAGGGCCCTGACCTGTTTTGCGAGGTGGCGCGCCGGGCGGACCCAGGCATCGCGTTCCACGCCTACGGCGACGGTCCCATGCGCGCCGAGTTGGAGGCGCGATATGGTGAGCATGTCACGTTTCACGGCGTCGCGCGCGACATGCGACCAGTCTGGCGCGACACAGGCCTCCTCTTGATGACCTCGCGCGCCGAAGGAATGCCGATGGCGGCGCTGGAGGCCTTCTCGGCGAGCGTCCCCATCGCCTGCTCTCGAGTCGGCGACCTGCCCGGCCTCGTGCAGGAGAACGCCAACGGCTGGACCTTCGATGTCGCGGACCAAGACGGCGCCGAGCGCGCGCTCGCGAACTGGCTGAGCGCGATAGCGCAACCGCATGAGGAGTTGCGCACGGCGGCCTGGCGCAGGGCGCAGGACTTCAGCGTCGCCGCAGGCCTTGATAAGTTAATCTCCGTTTACGATTCCGCCGCAGGCCTCCCCAGCACCACGATGCTCCAGTCGTCGATCGGCTGAGCGCCCAGGGCGTCGTTCGCCCTCCTTCGCAGCGCCGCTCCGTCCATCTCGAACAGCGACGCGGCGCTGCATTCCTCGATCAGCCACGCAGGCAGATCGCCGCCTGCCGACGCGTCGCGCACATCGACGCCGTCGGTCGAAATCACCAGGCGCTCGCCCTCAGCCAGATCGACGACGACGATCTCGTAACCCGCAGGCTCAAGGACGCCGATCAGCGCGCCGTTCACCGCCACCTGCCGCGCGCCGCCTTCCCCGACGATCATCGGCAACGGGTGGCCGGCGGCGGCGAGTTCAATCCGGCCATCCGGGAACAAGTCGACCACAAGCGCCGTCGCGATGATGGCCACCATGGCGGGGTCGCTCCACGCGATCTTCGCCAAAGCCGACAGAAAGCTGGCGCTATTGGCCTCCGGGGCCGTGTGCAACAAGGCGCGCGCGATGCCCGCATAAGCGATGGACCAGGCCTTGGCGCCGACGCCATGCCCCATCACGTCCACCATCAATAGGCGTTGCCGGTCCGCGAACGCGTGATGGATCAGCAGGTCCCCGCCCCCGGCGCTGGCCGCGCAGGCGCATTGAGTGACCTGGAGACCATAGAGCTGGCGCGGAAGCTCACAGGTGACGAAGCCGTTCACCTGCGCGACGAAGTGGCGCGCCAAACGGGCGGCGCGGCCGACCGTGCGCGCAAGCGAAACCTCAAGCGCGTCGCGCAGGCGAACGCCGTTCACGGGCTTGGACAAAAAGAATTCGGCGCCGTCCTGCAAAGACGACTGCCGCATGGCGCCGTCCGTGTTCGACGTCATGACGATGATCGGCGGCGCGAGCCGCGCTTCCCCCGCGTCCAGCAGATGCATGAACGACGTGCCCAGCCCGTCGCCCAGATGAAGATCGGTCACGATCGCGTCCACGTGCCGGGTGCGCGCCACGTCGATCGCCTCTGCGATGGATTGGGCGCCAACCGTACGATAGCCGCGCTGCAGAAAGGCGCTGTAGAGATGCAACAACGCAGGATCGTCTTCAACGATCAACACGAGCGGATGAATCGGCCGAAGCGAGCGCCAACCGGTGAGACAGTTCCGCGCGCCTGACCTGTAGTCGAGCCTGTCGAACGCCGCGGAGATGAGTTGCAGCCCGCGGCCCCGCTCCGCGAGCGGGTCGTCGATCAGCGTCCTCGCCTTGTCGTAAAGTTCGACGCAATTGTCGAAGGGCGCGCCGTCGTCGGAAATCTCGACCCGAAGCGACGAGCCGCTCAGATGCACGGCCACATGCATCTCGGTCGCCAGCGTGGTGGCGTGCCGCACGAGATTGGCGCCAGCCTCCGCCACCGCCAGCAACACCTCCCACACCATCGTCTCGGGCAGGCGCAACTCGCTCAAGCGCCGCGAAAGCTCGCGGCGAAGGCGCGAGACGTCCGTCAGGGTCGCCGGCCGCGTTTCCGAAAAGATGATCATGGTTAAGAAACCTGCGCGGGCGCGCGCTGGCGCAGCCCTGCGGCCGCGTCCGCGACGCAGGCGCGAACGGTCCGCACGCTCGGCGTGGCCAGCGCCGCCGCGAGATGAAAACCGGCTGCGCGCCAATATCGCCCGCGTCCGCGCGCCATCTCCGCCTCAGCCACGCTGATGCGGGCCCGCGCCTGCCGCACGGCGCGGCGCGCGTCCGCCTGTTCGAGCCTTCCGTAGGGCTCCACGATGCTCTTCATCGCCGAAAGGCGGGCCTCGACGTTGCGCGTCTCGCTGCCCGGCCGCATCAGATAGGACATGGTGACGGCGGAACTGCACGCTACGGCGCCGCCGCGCGCGAGCGTGAGCCACAGGAGCCAGTCTTCCGCAGACGCGCATTTTGCAAAGCCGTTAGCGTTTTGCAACGCCTTCACGGACGCCACTACCGTTGACGTGCCGGTCGCGTTGCACCCAAGCAACGCCAGCTCCGCATTCTGCACAACCTTGTACGCCGGGTCGGCGCGATCCGCGAAGTCGGGTCGCCAGAAATCAAAGCATGTGCCGCGCACCCCGCCGTGCACGTCCACGTGCAGGTAATCCGTGAAGCTGAAAGCGGTATCGGGATTCTGGCGATGATAAGCCAATTGCCGCGCGAGCTTCTGCGGCCACCACAGATCGTCCGCGTCAAGGAACGCCGCAAAAGGGGCGCGCGCCTGCGCCAGAGCATGATTTCGCGCGCTCGCGGGCCCTTCTCCCTCAAGCCGCAGGGGCCGAACGCGCGCATCTTCCCGTGCGACGCCGCTCAGCCAGTCCCATGTGCCGTCGCTTGACCCATCGTCAACGATCAGAATCTCAAGGTCGTCCATCTCCTGAAGCCGCACGCTGTTGAGAGCGAACTTGAGGTAGGTCAGGCAATTGTGTGTCGGGATCACCACTGAGCACATCGGGCGGCCCATCGCGCATCTCCTTGGCACTCGATTTGCTGGGGTTAAGCAGAATTTGCGCCAAGCGGATACGTCATGAAAAAAATCGGCTATGTGCTGGCGGACTTTCCGGTGCTTTCGGAAACGTTCGTCGGCGATGAAATGCGCGCCATGGCGGCCCTCGGCTACGAGCTGGCGCCGCTGATCATGCGCCGCCGCTACGCCAGCGCGCAAGCGGCCGACGTCGCGCTGGCCGAGGGCGCCATTCACCTTGAGGCCCTCTCCCACGCAAGCGCGCTGGAAGCCGCCATGCGGCCTTCCGCCCAAGCGTCCAGAGCGATCGCGTTCTGCATGCGCCAGACGCGCCTTCCCCCCCGCTCGCTCTTCTGGAACAGCATGAAGATCGCCGCCGCCTTCCGTCGCGCAGGGTGCACGCATGTGCACGCCCATTTCGCGGGCGGCGCCACGGCGCACGCCCTCGTGGCGGCGCGCTGGCTTGGCGTCAGCGTTTCCTTCATTTGCCACGGGCACGATGTCTACGCCGAGCCGGAGGATCTGGCGCTCAAGCTGGACTCCGCCGACGCCGCAGTCGCCGTCTGCGACGATCTGGCGGATTCTCTGCGGGCCCTCGCTCCGTCCGCGGTCGTTGAGCGCATAGCGTGCGGGGTCGATCCGATGAACTTCATGCCGCGCGAGGACGAAGCGGGAGAGAGGCTGCTGTTCGTTGGCCGCCTCATCGAATGCAAGGGCGTGGACGACCTCATCTCCGCTCTAGCTGTCGCGCAAGCGTCTCCGCACGTGGATATCGTGGGAGACGGACCCCTTCGGCCCGCTCTGGAAGCGCAAGCCGCAGATGCGGGGCTTGCTGACCGCGTGCGTTTCCTGGGATCGAAAGACCGCGCCTGGTTGACGCGCAACGGGCCTCTCTATGACGCTTTCGTCTCCCCGTTCAAGGTCGCGGCGGACGGAACGCGCGACACCGGGCCGCTGGTGGTCAAGGAAGCCATGGCGATGGGCCTGCCGGTTTTGACGACTCGCTCCATGGGCATGAAGGAAATGGTGACGCCCCAGACCGGTTTCCTTGTGGAGCCTGGCGACTGGCGGGCGCTGGCGCAGTCCATCGACGCTCTGTCGCAGATGAGCGCAGAGGCCCGCCGCCGCATGGGCCTTGCGGGGCGCCGGCGCGTGGAGGAACACTTCACCATCAGCCAGCAGGCGCATGCGCTCGCACGCCTCATCGAGGCCGCCTGATGGCCCTTCGCGCAAGCCTTTCGTGGCTCGTTCCCTATGCGATCAGCGTCGTGTTCACAAAAGGGCTGTCGCTGCTGACGATCCCGCTGGTCACGCGCCACCTGGACCCAGCCGAATACGGTAGCCTTGAGCTTGTCGCCAGCCTTATCGAAGTGGCGGCGATCGTATTGTCGTTCAGCGTTGCGGAAGTGCTGTTCCGGCTGGCTGCGCACGGCGACGAGGGCGGCGCAAGGCGCGCCGCGGCCGCCATCGCCGGCGGCGCCATCGTGCTGGCGCTGACGGTCGGCGGCGCCTTGCAGGCGCTGCTATGGAGCACCGATCTCCTCCCCGCGGGCTTCGACAAGCGGCTCGTCGCCATCGGCCTGCTCAGCGCGTCCGTCTCCGCGCTCATCGAGTTGCCGCTCGCGTGGCTGCGCAACCGCGCGAGGCCGTCCCGCTTTCTGCTGTTCACCGGCGCGCGCTCCGTGCTCCAGGTCGGCTTAATGGCGTACACGCTATCGCAGGGCTATGGAGCGCTTGGCATCCTCGCAGGCAATTGCGTGGTCGATTGCGCCGTGGCGAGCGTTCTGCTTGTGCGGCAGACGCGCGACACGGGCGTGCGCTTCGACGGGCCCATCTTCGCGCGCGCGGTGCGTTATGGCGCGCCGCTCGTCGGCAGCGCGCTGTCCATGTTCGTTTTGGGGGCCTGCGACCGCTGGTTCCTTGTGGGCGTCGTGACGCCAGGCGAGATCGCCCATTACGCCCTCGCCGCCAAGCTCGCGATGATCGTCGCGCTCGCCGTGCAGCCGTTCGGCTTGTGGTGGTACGCGCGGCGCCTGTCGGTGCTGGCCGAGCCGCAAGGCCTGTTGCGCAGCGCCGATGCGGTCGCGGCCGGCTGGACGCTGCTGGCGTGCGGCGCGGTCGCCGTCGCCGTCGCGGCCCCCATGGCCATCCACTTCGCGCTGCCCGAAGCCTATGCGCCCGCCGCCCGCTACGTGCCGGCGCTCGTCGCCATCGTGGCTCTCAACGAAGCATGCAGCCTGCTGAACGCCGGCAGCTACTGCGGCGCACGCGCCACTGCGCCGCTGATCGTCAACACCCTGGGCGCCGTAACGGCCCTTGCGGGATATGTATGGCTTGCGCCCGCGTACGGAATCCAGGGCGCCATCATGGCGACGCTCGCGGGCCATGCCGTGCGGATCGTCTGCTTCCTCTTCGCCGGCCGCAGCACTGCGCCCATTCCCTATCGCTGGGGTCTGATGGCGGCCCAATGCGCCATCGCAGCCGGCGCCATGGCGCTCGCGCAGGATCAACCTGCCGTGCGCGGCGCGCTCGTCGGAACGCTCGCAATCGCCTGCGTCGCAGCGCTCGCCGCGCGCGCGCTGTGGAAACGCCCAGCTGCCGACGCGTGTGCGCCCGACAGCCTCGCGACGCTCGGGTCTGGAGCAATCAGCCGATGACCACGCAAGCCCCGGCCGACCGCGTCCCATCTCTTGACGGCCTGCGCGGGCTCTCCATCCTGCTCGTCGTGCTGGGGCATGTCGCCGGCACGGCGGGCACGCCAGCGTGGAGCGGCGCCTTCCATCAGCTCGGCGGATGGGGCGTTAAATTCTTCTTCGTCATTTCGGGCTTCATCATCACGCGCCTGCTTGTCCTTGAGCATGAGAAGCATGGACGCATCGCGCTCAATGGGTTCTGGCTGCGGCGCGCGGCCCGCATTCTGCCGGCCTATCTCGCTTATGTGCTGGCGATCTGGCTCGCCTCCTCGCTCGGCGCCATATCGCTGGCGCCCGCGGACGTGTTGCACGCGTTGACGTTCACGATGAACTATTACGACGCGCGTTCCTGGTATCTCAACCACACCTGGTCGCTGTCCGTCGAAGAACAATTCTATCTCGTCTGGCCGCTCGCGGTGATCACCCTGGGGCGTCTGGGAACGCTGCGCTTCGCGCTCTTCGTGATCCTTGCCGCTCCCATCGCGCGCGCCGTGATGTGGCACGTGCTCGACGCGAGCCCCACGGCCATGACCCGCGCGTTGCCGGCGACGGCCGACGCCCTGGCGGCTGGAGCCGTGCTTGCGCTCGCCAGCGCTTCGGGCGCGTTCGCACGGTTTTCGGCGCGCTGCTGCGGCCGCTGGGGAACGCTCTTCTGGTTCGCGGCCGCGTTCGCAGCCCCCGCGGCGATCTTCAAGCTGTCGCCCGGCGCGTATTATGTCGCTGGCCAAAGCGTCATGGTCGTCGCCATCGCGCTGGCCATCCGCGGCTGCGTGGATCATCCGCAGGGGCTTGCTGGCCGCATGCTCAACACGCGTTTTTTGGTGTGGCACGGGTCCATCAGCTATTCGCTTTACCTCTGGCAGGAGCCGTTCCTCAACTCGTTCGATACGCGCTGGTTCGCCGCCTTCCCGCTGAATCTGGCGCTGGCCTATGCGGCCGCTCTCGTCAGCCTTCGCCTCATCGAACGGCCGTGCCGGCTCGCGATCCTCAAATGGGGCGAAGCCGCCGCTCCGCAAAAGCCTGAATGGCCGCGATGAGCGACGCGATCACGATCCCCTTGCGGAAGCCCCGTCCCCGGCCGCGCACCATCAGCCGCGTGGGGCAGACGGCTATCGCGCTTTTCCTGTGCCTGCTCGCATTCCTCACGACGTACATCATCAGCCATCCGGTGCCTTTTTATCGCCGTGGCCCTGCTGCCGTTCGTGATCGTCGCCGCCTGCAAATCGGTCGACTATCCGTTCGAGCTTTGCATGCTGTTCGTGATCTTCTCGTTTTTCCGCATTCATGAAGCCTTCCCGCTTCTCATGCCGTTCCGCATTCCCAGTCTCCTGGCCCTCTCCACGTTTGCGGCGCTGGGCTGGAACATGTTCCTGAGGCAGACGATCACGCCATGCTGGCCGCCCCAGCTTGTCATCTTCCTCTTCTTTTTCCTGCACATGACCCTTGGCGTCCCGTTCGCGGGCGACAGGCCCGCCGCCATCGCGTACTGGACCGGCACGTATTACAAGATAGCCCTCATGGTCGTCGCGATTGCGTGGTTGACGCGCGAGGTCAAGCATTTCAACCGGCTCATCGTCGGCATCGTCCTGGCGGGCCTTTCGGTTGGGTGCGTCGCCATCGTCAACAAGCTGTCAGGCGTCGGGCTCGTTGAAGGAACCCGCGTCACCATCGGGCGCAACATCCGCTCGGCGCTGGGCGACCCCAACGATCTGTCGCTCGTGCTGCTGTTTCCCATGGCGTTCGCCACCGCGCTCGCGGTGACCAAAGGGCTGCCGCGCAGGCACAAGATCCTCGGCCTCTTCGCCATCCCGGTGCTGGCTTTTGCGGTCATCGCCACCCAGAGCCGTGGCGGCCTGCTGGGCTGCCTGGCCGTCTGGGGCTTCGTGGCCAATCGTTACATCAAGCAGAAAAGCATCATCGTGGCCGCGGGCGTGGTCGGCGTCATCGTGCTGAAATTCGCCGCCGGCATCTCGGACCGGCAATCGGGAGGCGCGGCCGAAGCGGGCGTGGACGAGTCGGCCATGGGCCGCATCCATGCCTGGAACGCCGCATGGCGCATGGCCATGGTGCACCCCCTCGTGGGCGTCGGAATCGATAATTTCATTCAGAACTATTATTTCTATAGCGACTATTGGGACGGCGTTCCGCACGCGGTCCACTCCACATGGTTCGTGGTGATCGCCGAAGGCGGCTTCCCGGGCATTGGCCTGTTCCTCACCATGATCGTCGTCACCTTCCGGTCTGCCTTCCAGGCCCTGAAGACCGTCACGGACGAGAACGCCCCCGCCACCATGCGGGCGATGGCGCTGGCGCTGGTGGCGGGACTGGTCGGGTTCTGTGTCTCCGGCACCTTTCTCACCCAGGGCTTCACCTGGCCTATTTACATTCAGGTGGCTCTTGTCAGCGCGCTCACCCGCTACCGGGAGGACTTTCTCGCTGAACGCAGCGCGCAGGCGGCGGAGGCTGAAGCCAAGGCGCTTTGAGTCGGTTTAGCGATTTGCAAGCGGTCGTTCGCACCCTGCAAACATCGTCAGCGCGGACCTTCGCGACGTCGCAATTAACGAAGCCGACGACCTCCAGCGTTCGTGTTCCGCTGGCACGCTCATTGCTCAGCTCATGAGAGATGAATCGGAGCTTAGCCCATGTGCGGAATTTTCGGCGCCGTCGCCGCCAAGCCTGTCGCGGACCTTCTGGTGGAAGGTCTCAATCGACTTGAGTATCGCGGTTACGATTCAGCAGGAATCGTGACTCTGGAGGATGGCGAGCTCAAGCGCGTGTGCGCGGTCGGCAAGGTCGACGCCCTTCGCCGGCGCATCAGCACTGGCGGCCCGTTGGGCCAGATCGGCATTGCGCATACGCGCTGGGCGACCCATGGCGCGCCAAGCGAGCACAACTCCCATCCCCACATCGCGCCCGGCGTGGCGGTCGTCCACAATGGCATCGTGGAGAACCACACCGAGTTGCGCTCGGCGCTGAAAACGCAGGGCTGCACGTTCACCAGCGAGACGGACACGGAAGTCATTCCGTGGATGATCTCGCGCTCCATTGCGGCGGGCGCCGCCCCCGCGCGCGCCATGCAGGAGATCTCCGAGCGCATCGAAGGCTCCTACGCCATCGGCGTTCTGACGCAGCAGGATCCTGACGTCATTCACGCGCGCCGGGCCGGAAGTCCCCTGGTGGCGGCCTTCGGCGACAGCGGCGGCTTTATCGCGTCGGACGTCGCCGCCCTCGCCGGCATGGCGAAGGAAGCCGTGTTCCTTGAGGACGGCGACCGCGCCGAGATCGCCCGGGACCGCGTGACGATCCATGATTCCACCGGGCGCATCGCCCATCGCCGCATCGTTCGCGTGGACGAGAGCTTCGAGACGCTGGACCGCGGCGGCTTCGCGCATTTCATGCTGAAGGAAATCAACGAGCAGCCGACGGTCGCGGCCGCCGTCGGCGCGCGCTATGCCCCGTCCGACGCGTTCGACGAGATCATGGTCGACTTCCGCCGCCTCGACCGCGTGAAGCTCATCGCCTGCGGCTCGTCCTATTACGCATGCCTTGTGGCGCGCCGCTGGCTGGCGGAAGTGGCTGGGCTGGAGGCGGATGTTGAGCTCGCCTCCGAATATCGCTATGCGCCGGTCATCGCCCACACGGGCAACGAAGTCGCCATCTTCCTATCGCAATCGGGCGAGACCGCCGACACCCTCGCGTGTCTCGACAAGGCGAAGTCGCTGCGCATCGCCACCATTGGCGTCGTCAACCAGATGATGAGCACGCTTGGCCGCGAGGCCGATTATGCGCTACCGCTGCTGGCGGGCACGGAAGTGGGAGTGGCCTCCACCAAGGCGTTTCTCGCGCAGCTGCTCGTCATGGCCCGTCTTGTGGCGCATATCGGCGCCATGCGCGGCCATCGCGCCGCCGCGGAGCGCTTCCGCGAAGGCCTCGACCGTGTGCCGGGCTGGATCGCCGCGACCCTGCACAATGAAGCCGCCATCATCAGCGTCGCCGAGCACTTCCTCCACGCCAAGAGCGCGGTGTTCGTCGCGCGCGGCGGGCTTTATCCGCTGGCGCTCGAAGGCGCGCTGAAGCTCAAGGAGATATCCTACATCCACGCCGAGGGCTTCGCGGCGGGCGAACTCAAGCACGGCCCGATTGCGCTCATCGACCACACGACGCCCGTCGTGGCGTTGGCTCCCAGCGGCGAGCTGTTCTCCAAGGTGGCCTCGAACGTGCGCGAGATCGCCGCGCGCGGCGGGCGCATCACGGTGCTGGGCGACCGCCGCGCCATCCTGTCGCTGTCGGACGTGGCGTCCACGGCGCTCACCATCCCGTCCTGCGACGATCTCATACAGCCCATCGTGGCGGCCATTCCGCTGCAATTGCTGTCCTACCACGTGGCGGTGGCGCGCGGGTCGGACGTGGACAGGCCGCGCAATCTCGCCAAGTCGGTGACGGTGGAATGATCTCGCCGGTCGCTTTGCGGCGATGGGCCAAGGGGCGCGAGACTCCCCTCGCGCGCTTCGCTTACGACAGCGCGAAGGCGCTGCGCGGCATGGCTTTCCCGGTGATCCCGGGCGTCCACGCCGCGCTGTACGCGCTCCACAAGGGCGTTCACGGGCTCGCGTCCACGATCCTGCGCGTGGTCTGGTCGACGCCGCTGTTCCAGTCGCGGCTGGAGACGCCGGCGCGCGGACTTTATTTATATGGCGGCGTTCCGCTTGTGCTGGGCCCTGTGCGCATCGCGCTGGGCGAAGGCTGCCGCGTCTCGGGACAAACGACCATCAGCGGACGCAGCGCATCGCGCATCGCGCCGACGCTCAGCGTGGGCCGCAATTGCGACATCGGCTGGCAGACGACCATCGCGGTGGGCGGCGCCGTCGTCCTTGGCGACAACGTCCGCATCGCCGGACGTGCTTTTCTGGCCGGCTATCCCGGGCACCCGCTCGATCCGGCGGCGCGGGCCAGCGGAGCGCCCGACACCGACGACCAGGTCGGCGACATCGTGCTTGAGGACGACGTGTGGCTCGCCACAGGCGTCACGGTGTGCGCGGGCGTGCGCATCGGCGCGGGCTCGGTCATCGCAGCCGGCAGCGTGGTCACGAAAGACGTGCCGGCGGGCGTGCTGGCCGCGGGCGTGCCCGCGCGCGTCGTTCGCAAGATCGTTTGAGAGGACACTGCATGGCGCGCGATCTGGTGGTGTTCGGCGAGGATTGGGGCGCGCATCCCAGTTCCACGCAGCATATCGTGCGCAGGCTTGCGGCGGACCGGCGCGTGGTGTGGGTGAACTCCATCGGCCTTCGCCGGCCGCGTCTCGACGCGCGCGACTTGGGCCGCATCGTCCGCAAGGCGCGCGCCATCGTCGCTGGGCCGCAGGGGCCGCGCGAAGCGCGGGCGCCCACGCCTGACACGCTCTCCGTCGTGTCACCGCTGGCCGCGCCATGGCCCGGCAGCGCCTTGGCGAACGCCTTCAACCGGCAGGCGCTTGGCGCGCAAGTGCGCCGCGCGCTGGCGCGCGAAGGCTTGCGCGATCCTGTGCTGTGGACCTCCCTGCCCACGGCGGCGCCGCTGCTGGGCGCGCTCGGCGAGCGGGGCGTCGTGTATTATTGCGGCGACGACTTCGGCGCTCTGGCGGGCGTCGATCATGCGCCCGTGCTGCGCATGGAGCGCGATCTGGTGCTGCGCGCGGACCTCGTCCTGGCCGCCAGCGACGAACTCGCGGCGCGCTTTCCGGCCCACAAGACGCGGCTCGCCCCCCACGGCGTCGACGTGGACCTGTTCGGCGCCCCCGCGCCCGCCCCGCAAGACCTGCCCGCCGGAAAGCCCGTCGCGGGCTTCTACGGCTCGCTGGCGGACTGGATCGACGTGGACATGCTGGCCAGCGCGGCGCGCTCCATGCCGGACTGGAACTTCGTGCTCATCGGCCCGGTGCAGACGGATATCGCTCCCCTGCAGGGCATGGCGAACGTGCGCCTGCTGGGTCCGCGCCCTCATGCGGATCTGCCGGGCTATGTGCAGAACTGGACCGTCTCGCTGCTGCCGTTCCGCGACAACGCGCAGATTCGCGCCTGCAATCCGCTGAAGCTGCGCGAGTACCTTGCGGCGGGCGCGCCCATCGCCGCCACGCCATTCCCAGCGCTCGCGCCCTATGAGGCGCTGCTCTCCGTGGCCCATTCGCCAGCCGCTTTCGCAAGCGCCATTCGCATCGCCGCCGAAGACGGAGGCCGCAACGCGGCCCGCCGCGCCCGCGTGGCGGAGGAAAGCTGGGACGCGCGCGCCGCCGCCGTCTCGCACGCCCTGGAGGCCCTATGACGCTCCGTTCGCTCCTGCTCGCTTCCGCAGCTCTTGTCCTCGCGGCCCAGCCGCTCCGCGCCCTCGAACTGCCGCTGTCGTCAAGCCGCGCGCAACTTGAGGCGGCGCAGACGCCCCCCTACCAGGCGAAGCCGGGAGACGAGATCGTCATTCGCGGCAGGGTGCTGGGCGACGCGCCGCAGAACGTCGTGCTGCGCATGGACGACGGCGCCTCGCGCGACTACGCCTCGCGGGTGAACGAGGAGCGCGTGCTGCCGCCCGGCCCGTTCACGTGGACCCATCCGCTATTCGGCGCCCGCGCGGTCAACGGACGCGTGCTCAATCCGCAGGAGCTGACGGGCTTCTACCTGTTCGTCGCCAGCAAGGGCGGGCGGATGGAGGTCGACGATGCGCAGATCAGGGCCGCCGCGCCGCTGCCCAACGGCGCCCGGGGCTACAGCTTCGGCGCCGCGGACGCGCCCGTGTTTCCCGGCTTCGAGCGCATCGCCCCGAAGGACCCGCGCATCGAAGCCGGGCCGGCGATTCCCACCCGGCGTCCAGGCGTCGACGCGCTCCTCTCCAGCGGAATGCGCGCGCTGGAGCGGGTGCGCCTGCCCTACCCGCCCGGACGCGTGCGCGTGACCTTGTGGACTGAGGACGTGGGCGAGTGGGAGACGCTGCCGCAGGCGTTGCACCGGCGCATAAGGATCAACGGCAAGGAAGCGCTCTACGAACTGATGACGCCCGCCCAATGGATCGAGCGGCGCTATCTGGCGGGACGCAACGAGGAGATCGGCGCGCAGCCGGACGCGTGGGAGACGTACGGCAAGCGGCGTGGCGGCATGGTCTCCGCTGAGGTGGACGTGGGCGCCAACGGCGTCGTGCTGGAGCTGGCGGGCGAATCCGCGGTCTCCACCTTCCTGTCGGCGGCGCTCATCGAGCCGGCGTCCTCCCGCGCCGCCTTCGAGGACGTGCAGAAGCGCCGCGCCGAGTGGTTCAATTCGCTCTGGCGCATCGATGCGCGCCTGCGCGAGAGCGCCCCTGCGCCCAAGATCGAACTGGCCCGCGCGAGCGAGGCGCCTGCTGCGCCCCTGCGCATCGCGCTGGGACGGGGAACGGGCGGGCGGGTCGCGTTCGAGGTCGTGGCGCAGGAGACGCAGGCGGCCAAGATCGATCTGTCGCCCCCGGCGCTGGGCGACAGCCGTCTGGCGCTCGACATATGGGCGGGGCAGCGCAGGCTCGAACGCCGCACCGTTGGCCTCAACATGCTGACGCCGACGCAGGACATGCTGCGCGGCGAGCCTGCGGACCTGCCGCTTCACGCGGGCGTTCCGCGCCGCTATGTGGCCTGGGTCTCCGCGCCCGAGGGCGCGAGCCCTGGCGTGCATCGCGGCAGCGTCACCATTTCCGCGCCGGGCGGAAAGGTCGTGCAGCCGCTGGAGATCGAGGTGATGGACGCCGCGCCTCCCGCCGCGCCCCGCCCCGCCGGGTTCTATCTGGACGAAGCGCCGCATCTCACCTGGTTCCCCGGCATGGGCGGCGAGCGGCGCAAGCAGGTCGGGTGCGACCTTGCGATCCTGGCGCGGCTGGGGATCACCGGCAACGCCCCCGCGCTCGCGACCCCCGTGGCGGGGGGCGAGGACGCGTTCGTGGTCGACTCCCTCTCGGCGGCGCGAAACGCCAATTCCGCCCCCTGGCTGGCCTATACGCCCGCCAAACGCACGCGCCAGCAGGTGGGCGAGGCCGCGGCCGCCCGCGTGCTTGCGCAGGCCAGCACGGGCTTGCGCGACCTGGGGCTGACGGCCCCCATCTGGAGCATCGCCGACGAGCCCAGCAACGCGGGCCACAGCGAGGGCGACCTCGCCACATGGGCCAGGAGCCTGCGGGCGGCGGACTCGCGCGTGAAGCTCGCCGCGCAGCTCAACCATCCCTCGGACATGAAGGTCATCGACCTCTTCGACACCGTGCTCATCAACGAAGGCTTCGGCATCGACGTGCGCGACGTGGCGCAGGCCGCTCGGCGCGGGCGCGACGTCTGGCTCTACAACACCGGCCGCCCGCGTTTCACCGCAGGTTACTGGCTGCCCGCCACCGGCGCGGCGCGCTATCTGCAATGGCATGCGCGCATGCCGACCGCGGACGCGTTCGACCCTACCGACGGGCGCGAGGGCGACATGCAGATGCTGTTCCCCACCCCGCAGGCCTGTCCGGCCCGCCATGACATCCACACGGACGTGCTGGAGATGGCCGAGGGGCTGGTGGACCAGCGCTGGCTCGCATGGCTGGACAAGCGCCAGGAGCCGGAGGCGCGGGCGCTGCATGATTCGATCGCCTCGGCGGCGCCGGACGGCTGGCGCACCGCCCTCGCCCGGCATCACAACGGAGTCGGCCCGCGCGCCGCCGCCAGCCTCGACGCGCTGCGCGGCTCCATCATGGACTTGGCACGCCGATTGAAGTGAGTCCTTCGCCGGGCGCTCGCACATTGCGAAACGCAATGGGGCGCAGGTTCTTCGCGCCGCCGCCCGCGTGGCGGCGCGTCCTGCGTCGCGAAATGCGAAAGAGTGGCGTGGAGCGTAACAGTCTTGGCCCGTTCAGTCCGCGATATCTTCCAGTCGATTTGCGCAGCCGGGTGGCGGCGCAGATACGCAGTCTGCATCCCCTTCGCGCTGATGCCATTCGTCGGCCTGGGGGCCTCGTTCCTCGCGCCCGCCGTTTATGAATCGAAGATGACGGTGCTCGTGCAGGAGCCCGCGCGCATGAACCCGTTCCTCAACGATCTCGCCATCGGCACCAACGTCAAGGAACGCATGCCGGCGCTGACCGCGCTGCTGCGCAGCGAGCACGTGCTCGTGCGCGTTCTCATGGATCTGGGGCAGATCAAGGAAGACACGGACCCGCGCACGCGCGGCCGTCTCATCGGCGAACTCGGACGCGCCATCACCGTGCAGCTCACCGGCTCCGAACTCGTGGAATTGAGGGTGCGCGCCCGGCAGGGCTATGGCCTGGGCAAGAAGCTGGAGGCCATCAGCAACCGCTTCATCGAACGCCTGCTCTCGCCAGAGCGCGGCGCCGTGGCCAGCAGCGAGTCCTTCCTCGACGAGCAGTTGAAGCGCCGCCGCCTCGATCTCGAAAAGGCCGAGAGCGCCCTGGCTGAATTCCGCCGTTGGAATTCCGACAAGCTGCCCGCCCTGTACAACGCAAATGTGCAGCGCCTTGCGGTGCTGACCCAGAAGCTTGAAGAAAAGACCATGGAGCTTTCGACGGCCGACACGCTGTTCGAGGACCTGCGCCAGCGGCTCGCGGGCACGAACCCGGTGATCGGGCGGCTGGAGGAATCCATCGTGCAGGCGACTAGCGAATTGGCGGCCCTGCGCGCGCGGTACACGGACGAGCATTCCGACGTGGTCGCCATGGACCGCAGGTTGACGCGCCTTCACGAGGAGCGGCAGGCCATCCTGGCCGCGTCCGCTCAATTCGGCGAGATGGACATCGACCGGCTGTGGAACATGGCCGCCAGCGCCACCACCGGCGCAGACAAGAACACGAACTCGGTTCCCCTGCTCATCTCCCAGATGCAGCGGCTTCAGGAGGCGCAGGCGCGGCGCACCACGTTGCGCCAAGACGCGCAGCAGATCGAGAAGCTCATCCACTCCATGCAGGACACGATCGCGGAGTTCGGCCCCATCGAGCAGCAGCAGAGGCGGCTTGAACGCTCCGTGGACGTGGCGCGCGAACTGCATGATTCCATCGCCAAGCGCGGCGAGATGGCCAAACTGACCGGCGCCTTGGGCCGCTATGAGACGCCTGAGCGCATCAAGATCATCGACGCGCCCTCGGACCCCACCAGCCCGGTCACGCCCGGCCGCTTCCTGTTCGTGCTGGGCGCCGCCTTCGCGGGGCTCATCATGGGCGGGGGTCTGGCGACCGCGCTGGAGCTGCTCGACTCGACGGTGCGGCGCGCCAGCGTCATCGCGTCCATCGCCAACCTGCCGGTGGTGGCGTCCATCAGCCGAATCCAGCCCCCCGACGCTCCCGCGAGGCAGCAAAAGAGCGGCCAGAGCCCGGCGAAACCCCTGCTTCAGGCGGCGGATTCGCCGCTCTGCCAGGCCTGAATGCGCCGATAAAGCGTGGAGGGGCTGACTTCGAGCGCGGCGGCGGCCTTCGGGATGCTGCCTCCCGACCGCTCGATGGCGTGCTCGATGGTCTGGCGGATCACCGTTTCCAGCGGCGTGATCGGCTGGGCGGAGCGCGAGAGCCCGGGCGCGGCGGCGGACGCCGGGACAGGCTGCAAGGCGTCCGCCGGGCGCTCGTCCACCGGCGCGAAGGCGCCGGGCAGGAGCGGCGGCGGCAAGGCCGGGGCGACCGGCGACATGGTGAGCCGCCCGGCCCCGATCCCCGCCAGAACCTCCCGGGGCAGCATCTCGGGCGTCACAAGCTCGCCCTCGTTGAGCACGACGATGGACCGCACGGCGTTCTGCAACTGACGCACGTTTCCCGGCCACGCATAGGAGACCAGCACCGACTCCGCCTCGGGGGTGAACCCGCGGAACCTGCGGCCGTCCTCGCGGGAGAACTTCTCGAGGAACGAGCGCGCGATCAGCAAAGCGTCCGCGTCGCGCTCGCGCAGGGGCGGCAGTTCGACCGGCACCACGTGCAGGCGATAGAACAGGTCTTCGCGGAAGCGCCCGGCGGCGACTTCCGATTGCGGGTCGCGATTGGTGGCGCAGACGATGCGCACGTCCGTGGGCCGCGGGGAGTCCTCGCCCAGGCGGTGCACCTGCTTGTCCTGCAGGAAGCGCAACATCTTGGCCTGGAGCGCCAGGTCCATTTCGCACACTTCGTCCAGGAACAGCGTCCCGCCGTTCGCCTGAAGCGCCGCGCCCCGCCGGTCGGCCGTCGCGCCAGTGAAGGCCCCCTTCACGTGGCCGAAGATTTCGCTCTCCAGAAGATCGCGTGGAATCGCGGCGCAATTGATGACCACGAAGGGGCCTGACTTGCGCTTACTGAGCTTGTGCAGCGCGTCCGCGCACAATTCCTTGCCGGTGCCGCTCTCGCCGGTCACGAAGACTGTCGCGTTGGTGGGCGCGGCGCTGCGCAAGATGCGGTAGACGGCCTCCATCGAAAGCGACTGGCCGATGAAGCCAGCGAATCTCTCGGGCGAACTCTCCTCCTGGATGGTGGCGATCTGGTCCGCCATGCGGCGGCGCTCAAGCGCGTTGCGCACGGTGATGCGCAGGCGGTCGGCGGTGAACGGCTTCACGATGAAGTCCAGCGCGCCGTGCCGCATCGCCTCCACGGCGAGCTTCACGGATCCCTCCGCGGTCACCACCACAACCTCTGCGGGCATGCCCATGGCGCGGATCCGTTGCAGCACCTCGATGCCGCTGATGTCCGGCAAATTCACGTCGAGCACCACGACGGACGCCGGCCGCCGCTCCAGGCTGGCCAGCGCCCCCGCCCCCGTGCCCTCAATGTCGATGTGCGTGCCCTCGTCCCGCAGGAAAGCCGCGTAGCTCTCCGCCAGCAGCGGGATGTCTTCGACGATGAGGATGTTCGGCTTCAAGAAGGCGCCCTCTGGGTGCTCGCCGACCGTCCGGCAGCTCGACCTTAGCAGCTTCCCCTAACAAAAAAGTTTCGTGCCCTGAAGGGCAAAAAAGGCGCCCGTCGAAATATGTCGTTGTACGATAAGGAGGTTTCGGGTTTCTTTATAGCCAAGGTTATGCAGATACTTAGCCGTAGACGAAACGTAACTCTAAATGCTAGCTTATCAGGGCAGTATTCATAACCTTGAAGCCTGACGCGTCGCGTAAAAGTCAGCTTTTCGGTACGAGCTCGAAGCAGCGTAGAGGAATCGACATGGACAGCACCAGCGACGGCCAGGCGGCAAAACAGAGGCGCGGCTTCGCCGCGATGGACCCGAATCGTCGCCGCGAAATCGCGTCGAAAGGCGGCCGCTCCGTGAAGGCGGAGAACCGCAGCTTCTCGAAGGACCGCGAGCTGGCCGCCACCGCTGGCAAGAAGGGCGGCATGAGCGTCGGCCCGGAAGACCGCGCCTTCAGCCGTGACCGCGAACTCGCGCGCTCCGCTGGGCGCATCGGCGCCCGCCGCGGCAAGGACGCCGAATAGACCACGCGCCGACCCGCGTTGATTCATCGGCCTGTCGCAAGACAGGCCGATTTGCTTTCAGGAAGCTCGCAGCACGATGCATGCGCAGGTTGAGCAGCGGCCGCAGCGCTGAAGGGCGTCAGGTCCTGGGGCGGGTCGGATCATAGCCCAGCCGCAGGGCGTCTCCGCCCACCTTCGTCAGCCGGTCCGTGATCTTGCCTGCGAGGCTGGCGAGCAGCCAGGGCAATTGCACCCGCACCCGCACCTGCGCGGGCTCCACGTCGATCTGCCCCTCGACCCTCTGTCCGAAGGCCCCGACGGAGATCGCCGCGCGGTTGGCGTCCCACGTCACGTCGCTGTCGACGACGCTTTCGGCGAACCCCGCCCGCGCCCGCTCCACGGCGTCGGCCACGCGCTTGCGCGCCTCCTCGACCCCGAGCTGGTGCGGCAGGACGATTTCGATCTCTCTGGACATGGTGCGGCGCGCCTTTCGGATACGCCACACAACGCGCTAGCGCGCGACCTGTTCAATCGGCTGCGCCGTCGGCGCGTCCGGGGACGACCCGCGCCGCATCTGGCCCAGCATGCCGCGGCGCTTGGCCTCATAATAATACCCGCGCGAGTACAGCGACATGGCGCGGCGCTGGTCCCCCCCGGCGGCCCGGTAGGCGTTGCCCAGATAGGCCATGCCGAAACGCAGGTTGGTGTCCGCGTCCAGCAACCCGGCGGGCGCGCCCGCGTACCCCATGCTGCGCGCGGTGTCGTGCCGGATCTGCATCAGCCCCCAGTAGACCCGATTGCGCGCCGCGGGGTTGTAGCGGCTCTCCTTCAGGATCACGCGGTGGGCAAGTTCAGCCGGGACCCCCTGGTGGGCCGCGTGGCGGGCGATGAGGCCCGACAGGGCTGGCGAGGGGCCGGCGCTTGCGCGCGCGCCCCTCC
>JAQGJX010000200.1 GCA_028290405.1 Hyphomicrobiales bacterium | reverse complement strand
ACAACTCCGATTTCGAAGGCAAATCCGGCCTTATCGAGCTTACTCTCAATCATATGAACCAGGGCGTGGCGGTGATCCGTCCCGACGGCCGCTTCTGGCTTTACAACAAGCGAGCGCTTGAGTACGGGGGCATCGAAGATCCGCCCTTCCCGCCCACCACCCGCGACGTGATCGCGGAGCAATTGCGCAACGAGGAGTTCGGCCCCAACGGGGAGTTGCTGCCCGAGGAGGTGCGCGACTTTCTTCTGAACGGCCGGGGCCGGATGCCCAAGTCCTACACGCGCCGCAGGCCCAACGGCACCGTGCTGGAAATCCGCAGCGATCCCATGCCGGACGGGAGCATCATCCAGACCTACACGGACATCACCGAACTCGCCCAGGCCAAGGACGCGGCCGAGGCGGCGGCGCGCGCCAAGGCGAGCTTCCTGGCCACCATGAGCCATGAAATCCGCACGCCGCTCAATGGCGTCATCGGCGCCGCGCGGGTGATGCGCGGCACGCCCCTCTCGCCCGAGCAGGCGCGCTATGTGGAGACGATCACCTCCTGCGGCGAGGCGCTGTTGGTCGTGATCAACGACATCCTTGATTTCTCGCGCTTCGAATCCGCCGGCGTGTCGCCCGACGAGGCGCCCTGTTCGCCCGCCGACGTGCTGCGCTCGGCCTTTCTGGTCACCCAGGCGGGGGCGGAGGACAAGGGGCTGGCGCTGTCGCTCGAGGGGCTGGAGGAACTGCCGCCCGCCATCGTGACGGACGCCAAGCGCCTGCGGCAGGCGCTCATCAATTTCCTCGGCAACGCCGTGAAGTTCACCGAGCGCGGCTCGATCGCCCTGCGGGCGCAGGTGCGCGAGGCGGCGGGCGGAAAGCGCCTGCGGGTCAGCGTCGCCGACACGGGCATCGGCATCGCGGCGGACTCGCTGTGCCGGGTGTTCAAGGAGTTCTCGCAAGTCGACGACACCATCATGCGCCGCTACGGCGGCACCGGCCTGGGACTCGCCATCTCGCGCAAGGTCGTCGAGGCGCTGGGGGGCGAAGTCGGCGTGGAGAGCGAATTGGGGGTCGGCAGCGTGTTCTGGCTGGAGATCCCGCTGGTGGAATGCGACGCCGCGCCCCCGGACGCGCAGCCGTTCCGCCAGCCGGAGGGCTCGCAGCCCTCCCGCCACGTCCTTGTGGCCGAGGACGTCGGAGCGAACCGGCTGGTCATCGGCGCCGTCCTCAAGTCGCTCGGGCACACGTGCGAAATGGTCGGCGACGGGCTCGCGGCGCTGGAGCTGGCGCGCCGGGGCGGCTTCGACGTCGCCCTCATCGACCTGCAGATGCCCCGCATGGACGGCCTGGAGGCCGCGCGGCGCATCCGCTCGCTGGAGGGAGAGGCCGCGCGCCTGCCCATCGTGGCGCTCACCGCAAGCTCGCTGGCGGCGGACCGGGAGGCGAGCGCCGCCGCGGGCATGAACGGGTTCGTCACCAAGCCGTTCGATCCGCGCGAGATCGCCGCCGTCGTGGCGCGGTTGACGGAGCGGGCGCCGGGCGATGCGGAGTCGCGGATCATGCAGATCCTCGACTTAACGAGCGAGGCCGACGCGCGCGACCTCCTGGACGAGTTCGAGCGCGAAAGCGCCGAGGCGCTCGACGCCCTGCGGGGAGCGGCGGCGTCGGGGGATTCGCCCGCTTGCGCCAAAGCCTTCCACTTGCTCCAATCGGCGCTTCTGGCCATCGGGTTCAGCGAACCGGCGGAGGCGTGCGGGGCGCAACTCGCCCAGGCGCGCGGCGGCGCGGCTCCCAGCGAGGAGACGGTCCGCGCCATCGCGGCCCAGATCGAGGCGGGCGTGGCGGCGGCTCACGTGCGGCTGGAGGCCCACCGCCTGCGGACGAGGGCTCCGGCCCCGCATGACGAGGAAGCGGAGAGGCGGCGCCATGCCGCGTGAGGCCAATCGCGTTCAACAGGCACAGAGGGCGTCGCCATGACCCAGCCATCCAGCACATCCATCTCCGCAACGCCCGCCGCCCCGTCGGCGTGCGGGGTTCCCCGGTGCAGCCAGCCCGCCCTCGTCAGCGAGGACGGCCTGCACGGGTTCTGCCGCATGCATCTGGGCGTCGCGGCCCCGGCCGCACGTGAGCGCCTCGCGGTCACCGCGCGCCGGCTCGCCGCCCTGCAGGCGATATGGGACGATCCGCAGGCCTATGAGGCGGTGGTCGCCAGCGACCGCTTCCTGAAGCTTTCCCACGCCACCTGCGTGGCCACCGAGATGTTCGACTCCGCCCGCGAGCGGCTGATGCTGTCCATCCTGCAGAGCGAGGCGAACGGCGGCGGGGGCGCGTCCCTCAAGCCGGCGCCCACGCGCTCCATCGCCTGAAGGGCCGCTCCGGCGCGGGCCGCGCGCGCTCGATTGAGCTGCGCGCCGCCTGTGGTATGAAGCCCGTCAAGCAATCTGGCGAAAGCCCCGGGAGGATCGCATGACGAAAGTGGCTGTGCTCGACGACTATCTTGGCATCGTGCACGAATACGGCGATTGGGGGAGCCTGGGGCCCGACGTCGAGACGACGTTCTTGCGCAAAAACCTGGGGAGCGTCGAGGAGGCCGCGGCGGCGCTGGCGCCCTTCGACGTGCTGAGCCTGATGCGCGAGCGCATGGCGCTGCCCAAGGCGCTGATCGACCGCCTGCCGAACCTCAAACTCGTCATAACCACGGGCGGGCGCAACCGCTCCATCGACGTCGCGGCGTGCAACGCGCGCGGAATCGTGGTGTGCGGCACGAGCAGCGCGGACCCTGCGCCCACCATCGACATCGCCTGGGGGCTGATCCTATCGGCGGCCCGCAACCTCAATCGCGAGGACGCGCTGATGCGCCAGGGCGGCTGGCAGGAGCGGATCGGCTTCACGCTGCACGGCAAGACTCTGGGCCTCATGGGCCTTGGCAATCTCGGCAAGCGCATGGCGGTGGTCGGCAAGGCCTTCGGCATGGAGGTCGTCGCCTGGAGCCAGAACCTCACCGCCGAAGCGGCCGCCGCCGTCGGGGTCGCGCGCGTCGAGAAGGACGAACTGATGTCGCGTTCGGACGTCATCAGCATCCATCTGGTGCTCAGCGACCGGTCGCGCGGGCTCATCGGGGCGCGCGAGTTCGGGCTGATGAAGCCCTCGGCGATCCTGGTGAACACCTCGCGCGGGCCCATCGTGGACGAGGCCGCCATGCTGGAGGCGCTGCGCTCCAGGCGCATCCTGGCGGCGGGCCTCGACGTGTTCGACGTGGAGCCCCTGCCGGCCGACCATCCGCTGCGGAGCATGGACAACGCCGTGCTGTCGCCGCATCTGGGATACGCCACGCAAGGCAATTACCGGTCCTATTTCGCCGACACCATCGAGGCCATCGCGGCCTGGAAGGCGGGCTCTCCCGTGCCCAGGCGCATCGAAAGCTGACAGGAAAGCTGATAGGCGGGCGCCTGAAAGGGCTGAAAAATCAGCCAAAACGTGCGCTCTGGCGCAAGAAACGCCTGCGAATTGGCTGTTTCTTGGACTGGCTGCTTTCGGGACGCGCGGATTCAGGTAATATTGAAACGCTGATTCGATTCTCTACCGGAGACAATTCCCATGGCAAAGAAGGCAGCACCTGCGGCCCCCGCGAAAGCGGCTAAGGCAGCGAAGACCCCCGCGAAGGCCGCAAAGAGCGCAAAGGCTCCGGCGGCCAAGGCCTCTGCGGCGAAGGCGCCTGCGGCGAAGGCATCGGCGGCCAGCGCCACCGTGACCCTCAAGCACATCGCCGCGCAGCTCGCCAGCGAGCATGAAGTGTCCAAGAAGCAGGCCGAAGGCATGCTGACGGGCATGATCGACCACGTGGTCAAGAACCTCAAGAAGGGCTCCCGCGTCCGCCTCGTCGGCCTCGGCATCCTGCAGGTGAAGAAGCGCGCCGCCCGCATGGGCCGCAACCCCGCCACCGGCGAGCAGATCAAGATCAAGGCCAGCAAGAAGGTGGCCTTCCGCGCCGCCAAGGAGCTGAAGGAAGCCGTCTGATCGCATCAGGCGCCTTTGAGCTTTGAAGCCTCGCGGCCAGCCCGCGGGGCTTTTTTCGTTTGCGCCGCCCGCCCGATTGCGCGTTTGGCTCCATCCTGCCAGAAAGGCGGCGCGATCCCATTCGCGCCAACATCCCGGGGGAGGAAGAATGCGTCTGTTCCGTTGCGCTTGCGAGGCCAGCTTCGCCTCATCCTTCGCAGCCTACGCGCCTGCCGACGCAGGCGGCGGCTCCTCGCATCACCCCAGGTCCGGCGGCGCCGTGCCGCGATCCGTGCTGGAGGACCTGGCGGCCGCCAGCCGCATCCTCGCCGACCAGGGCGTGGTGGACGGGTTCGGCCACGTGAGCATGCGCCATCCCGCCACGCCGGACCGGTTCTTCATGTCGCGCTCGCTGGCGCCCGCGCTGGTCACGGCGGACGACATCATGGAGTTCGACCTCGACAGCGTGGCCTGCGAGGACAAGGGCCGCAGCGGCTTCCTCGAGCGCTTCATCCACGGCCAGATCTACCAGGCGCGGCCGGACGTGATGGCGGTCGCCCACAGCCATTCGCCCTCCGTGATCCCGTTCGGCCTCGTGGACGTGCCCATGCGCGCCATGTTCCACAACGCGGCCTTCCTCAGCGAGGGCGTGCCGGTGTTCGACATCTTCGAGCAGTTCGGCGCGACCGACATGCTGGTGGGCAACAACGAGAAGGGCGTGGCCCTGGCCAAGTGCCTCGGCCACCACCCCGTGGCGCTGATGCGCGCGCACGGCAGCGTCGCCGTCGGCCCGAGCCTGCCGATGGCGGTGTTCCGCGCGGTCTACACCGAGGTCAACGCGCGCGTGCAGACGTCCGCCACCATCCTGGGCGGGGGAGGGCGCATTGCGGGCCTCAACGCGCAGGAGGCGGAACTGGCCGACGCGGTGAACGTCGGCTCGGGCTCGCGCGCCTGGGACCTTTGGAAGCGCCGCGTCGGCGCGGCGAACTGAGCGGGAGGCCCCCATGTCGCAAGCGTCTTCCCTCGGCTTTGGCGTCAGCGGCGACGTCGCGTCGCTGAAGCAGCAGCTCGTCGATTGCATCCGCATGCTCGAGCGCGCGGAGATCATCGACTTCAACGGCCATTGCAGCATTCGCCTGAGCGAGGACCGCATCCTCATCAACCAGGGCAATTGCCAGCGCAGCAAGCTGACGGCGGCCGACATCGTCGTCATCGACATGGAGGGGCGCCTGATCGAGGGCGCGTCGAACCCGCCGCTGGAGTTCCACCTGCACACCGGCGTCTATCGCGCCCGCAAGGACGTGAAGGCGATCGTGCATGCGCATCCCAAGTGGTCGACCTATCTGACGATGACGGGGCGCGCGTACCAGCCCGTGTTCGCGCAGGGCGTGCTGCCCGGCGATGCGCCGGTCCTCGACACGCCGGCCTCGATCAACACCGTGGAGATGGCGAACCGGCTCGCGGCGGTGCTGGGCGACCGGCCCTCCGCGCTGATGAAGTCCCATGGCGCGGTGACGGTGGGCGCCAGCATCGTGGAGGCCTTCGTGCTCGCGGTGTACCTGGAGGAGAACGCCCAGCGCCAGTACATGGCGCTCCAGATCGGCGAGCCCTATGTGTTCGACGGGGAAGACCGGCAGGCGGCCCGCGAGAAGCTTTGGTCGGCGAGCCTCTTCCAGCGCACGTGGGACCACTACAAGGCGAAGCTGTAGGCGTCCGCATGCTGCGCGCCGGGCGGGCAGCGTTCGGGACCGTCGGAATCTGGATATGGAAAAGCCCCGATCCGGGGGGCGTGGATCGGGGCTTATGGATGGGACGACGAAACGTCATCTCATCAACGTAGACACAACGCCGCCCCTGGGCGCCGGTTCCGGCGGACCCGAATTTTTTTTCAGTCCCCCCTCAGGCTGGCCTCAAGGGTCGCGCGGAGCTGGGGCGTCACTTTGGGCTCGAGGCCGAACCAGGCCTTCCAGGCGGGCCGGCCCTGGTGCAGCAGCATCCCCAGTCCGTTGAGGGTGGCGTTGCCGCGCAGGCGCGCGGCGCGCAGCAGCGGCGTCTCCAGGGGCGTGTAGATGATGTCCGCCACCAGCGCCGAGCGCGGCAGCCGGTCGAGCGCGAGGTCCAGCGGCGCCATTCCCACCATGCCCTGGCTTGTGGTGTTGACCAGCATCCGCGCGCCCTCCAGCGCCGCGTGCCGCTGGCTCCATTCGTAAGCCTGCACGGGGGCGCCGAACTCGCGGGCGATGATTTCGGCGCGCGCCAGCGTGCGGTTCACGAGGCGGATTTCCCGTGCGCCGCGCTGCGCCAGCGCCCAGACCACGGCGCGTGCGCCCCCGCCCGCGCCCGCCACCACGATGGGGCCGGCGTCCGCCCGGAAATCCGGCTGCGCCTCCAGCACGTTCTCCATGAAGCCGTAGCAATCGTTGTTGAACCCCGCCAGCGATCCGTCCGGACGCACCGCGACGCAGGAAATCGCCCCGATGCGCCGGGCTGCGTCATCGACCTCGTCCACGATGGCGAGCGCGTCCTGCTTGTGGGGAATGGTGAGGTTGCAGCCGGAGAATTTCAGGGCGTGCAGGCTGCGCAGCGCGGGCCCGAGCTGGCCGGGGGCGATCGCCAGCGGCACGTAGGCGCCCGCGAGGCCGTTTTCGGCGAACCAGTAATTGTGCAGCAGCGGCGAGCGCGAGTGCAGCACGGGCGAGCCCATGACGGCGGCGAGGAGAAAACGGTCGGGAATGGCCATGAGGTTCGCGCACTTGAGGGAAGGCGCCGCTTTCTGGAGGGTTGGGGCGTGCTTGGCAAGAGGCTGGCGCGGGGCCCGCGGTCCTCGCGCGGTTGACGAAGGCGCTCCCGGGCGGCTTATAGGCTGCAACCCAGAACCGAGATTCCAGGAGGAAACCATGCTGACGCAAGAGGACAACGACCTCGTCACGCGCAGCGGCCCGCAGGCGCCGCTCGGCCAACTCCTGCGCCGCTACTGGATCCCCGTGCTGCTGACGGAGGAATTGCCCGAGCCCGATTGCCCGCCTATCCGGGTGAAGCTGCTCGGCGAGCGGCTGGTGGCCTTTCGCGACACGGCCGGAAAGGTCGGCTTCATCGACGAGTTCTGCGCCCACCGGGGCGTATCGCTGTGGTTCGGCCGCAACGAGGAGCACGGGCTGCGCTGCCCCTATCACGGCTGGAAATTCGACGTGAACGGCCAGTGCCTGGAAGTGCCCAGCGAGCCGGCCGAGAGCGGCTATTGCGCCAAGATCAGGCTGACGTCGTATCCCGTCGTGGAGAAAGCCGGGATCGTGTGGACCTACATGGGCCCCAAGGACAAGCAGCCGGAATTCCCCGCCTTCGAATGGCTCGACCTGCCCGACACGCACCGTCTCGTGGCCAAGCGCTGGCAGGAGTGCAACTGGCTGCAGGCCATGGAGGGCGGCATCGATTCCAGCCATGTCTCGTGGCTGCACAGCGGCGAACTGCACACCGATCCGCTGCATCGGGGCACCAAGGGGGCGAAGTTCCAGGGCGACAAGACGCCGAAGTTCGAGATCGTCGAATCGGACGGCGGAATGGTCATCGGCGCCCGGCGCAACGCGGACGCGGGCAATTACTACTGGCGCATCACCCAGTGGATCGCCCCCTGGTGGACGATGATCCCCCCCTATGGCGAGAACGCCCTGAACGGCCACGCGTGGGTGCCGATGGACGACGAGTCCTGCATCGCATGGTCGTTCACCTGGCACCCCACCCGGCCGCTCAGCGCGGACGAGTTGCACACCATGCGCCATGGCGGCGGCATCCACGTGGAGACGCTGCCGGGCACGTTCCGGCCGATTCTCAACAAGGACAACGATTACATGATGGACCGCGCCGCCCAGAAAAGCGGGCGCACGTTCAGCGGCGTCCACGGCATCGCCATGCAGGACGCATCCCTGCAGGAGAGCATGGGCCCGGTGGTGGACCGCCGCCGCGAGAACCTCGTGTCCACGGACAACGCCATCATCATGGCGCGGCTGCTGCTGAAGAAGGCCGTGCGGGCGTTGCAGAAGGGCGTCGAGCCGCGCGGGCTCGCGGCCAGCCACCATCAGGTGCGCTCGGCGTCGTTCGTGCTGCCGGCCGACGAGCCGTTCGTCACCGCCAAGGCCGAAGACCTGCGCGCGCGCCCCGGCGTGACGCATACGGGCATCTGACCTGCCGACCGGAGCCAGCCACTTGAACGCCATCCCCGCCGCCGTCTCCTACGAAGTGCGCGCCACCCAGGTGCGCGAACTGCCGTTTCCCGACATCCCCGAGGACGCGGGGCTGCTGAAGGTGGAGCTGTGCGGAATCTGCGGCAGCGACTGGCCGCACTACAACAATTATCCCCGCAGCAAGGGGCCGCTGATCCTCGGCCACGAGACCGTGGGCTTCGTGGAGCGCATGGGCCGCTACGCGGGCGCGCGCTTTGGCGTGAAGGAGGGCGACCGGGTCGCGCTGGAGGAATATCTCCCCTGCGGCCATTGCCGCTTCTGCCGCACCGGCGACTTCCGCCTGTGCGACGCCACCGACACGCTGAACAGGTCGGACACGATCCGCTTCGGCTCGACGCCGGTTTCCGTGGGGCCGGGGCTGTGGGGCGGGTATGCGCAATACAAGTACCTGCATCCCAATTCGGTGTTCCACCACATGCCCGCCCACGTGCCCGCGCGGCTCGCCACCCTCGCCCTGCCGCTGGGCAACGGCGTGGAATGGTCGTGCCTTCAGGGCGGGCTGAAGATCGGCGAGGCGGTGGTGATCCAGGGTCCGGGCCAGCAGGGGCTGGCGTGCGCGGTGGCGGCGCGCGAAGCCGGGGCGGCCATCGTCATCGTCACGGGCCGGTCCACGCCCTCCGACAGGAAGCGGCTGGAGCTGGCGCTGCAACTGGGCGCCACCCATGTGATCGACATCGACAACGAGGACCTGTTCGAGACCGTGGCGGAGATCACCGGCGGCGAGATGGCCGACCTTGTGATGGACTGCTCCTCCGGCGGTCCCGCCGCCGCCGTCTCGGCCGTCCGGCTGGCGCGCAAGCGCGGCCGCATCATCCTCGGGGGCCGCAGCCCGGACAAGAAGGCGGAGTTCGACACGGACATCCTGGTGCGCAAGTTCCTCACCGTAAAGGGCGTGCGCGGCCATTCCTGGGAGGCGGTGGAGCTCGCCATCCAGATCATCGCCAGCGGCAAGCACCCGCTGGAGCGCATGTGCACGCACGTCTTCCCGCTGGCGCGCACGCACGACGCGCTGATGACCGTCGGCGGCTTGGGAGAGCCGGACGCGATCCATTGCTCGATCGATCCATGGGCCTGACGCGCGCGGCGGCGCGCGGAACATAGCTGCGCGCCGGGAGGCGCG
>JAQGJX010000196.1 GCA_028290405.1 Hyphomicrobiales bacterium | reverse complement strand
CGCCCGGAGCTTCCCCCTTGAAGAGCTTTTCCGACCTGACGGAACGCGAAATCCTCGCCGTCGCCATCGCGTCCGAGGAGGAGGACAGCCGCATCTACATGTCCTTCGCGGAAGACCTGGCTGAACGCTACCCTTCCTCCGCCAAGGTGTTCACCGACATGGCCGAGGAGGAGAAGCAGCACCGCCATCAGCTTCTGGAAATGTACGAGCACCGCTTCGGGCCCAACCTCCCGCCCATCCGGCGCGAGGACGTGAAGGGCTTCCTGAAGCGCCGCCCGATCTGGTTCTCCAAGAACCTGTCGCTCGACACCATCCGCAAGGAAGCGGAGAACATGGAGTTCCAAGCCCAGCGCTTTTACTCCAAGGCGGCGCAGCAGACGCGGGACGTGAACATCCGCAAGCTTCTGGGGGACCTTGCAGAAGTCGAGAAGACCCACGCCAACACCGCCGGCAAGCTCGAGGCCGCCCACCTGACGGACACGGCGCGCGACGAGGAAAACCGCACGCGCCACCGCATGTTCGTGCTGCAATACGTGCAGCCGGGCCTTGCGGGCCTCATGGACGGCTCCGTCTCCACGCTGGCGCCCCTGTTCGCGGCGGCCTTCGCCACCCACAACAACTGGCAAACGTTCCTCGTGGGGCTCGCGGCCTCCATTGGCGCAGGCGTCAGCATGGGGTTCGCGGAGGCGCTGTCGGACGACGGTTCGCTCACCGGGCGCGGGTCGCCGTGGCTGCGCGGCGCCATCTGCGGCCTCATGACGACGCTTGGCGGCATCTTCCACACGCTCCCCTATCTGGTGCCCGACACCTGGCCGAACGCGTTCTGGATCGCCACCGGCATCGCGTCGATCATCGTGCTGGCGGAACTCTGGATCATCGCCGGCATCCGGGCGAAATACATGGATACGCCCTTCCTGCACGCCGCCTTCCAGGTGGTGGTGGGCGGCGTGATCGTGCTGCTGGCCGGCATCCTCATCGGCGGCGCTTGACGCGCCGGGCGCCGCGCAAAGTACAGGCTCGGGCGGCGCTGCGCCTGGCAGTATAGCCGCCCCGAAGGGCAGGGTCAGGCCAGCTGAAACGGGGCAATTACGTGTTAAACAAGTTGCGCGCGATTGGCCGAACTGACGTCGTATAACGACGAAAAACGCCGATACGACAAAGCTTAAAGCATTGCCTTAATGTGTTGGAAACACACCCCGCCTAGCCTCCGAATTGTTCAACGAACGGAGTGGGCTATGCGTAACAAGTTCTTGTCTTTCCTGCAGGACGACTCCGGCGCGACTGCGATCGAGTACGGCCTGATCGCCGGCCTCATCAGCGTCGTCATCATCGGCGCCGTGACGCTTATCGGAACCAACCTGACCACGAAGTTCACCGCGATCAGCACCGCCCTGAACTAGTCCCGCGCCGGCCCGGCCCCACGGCCAGGCTGAGCGGCAGGGCGCGCGCGGCGAGACTTCCCCCCGCTTGACCCCGCGCGCCCTTCCCGCCAAACCTTGCCGGTGACCAGCTTCATCCTCGCCCATCTGTCCGACGCGCACATCGGCCCGCTGCCAAGGCCCCTGCGGCGCGAACTCTTCAACAAGCGCTTCACCGGCTACATGAACTGGCTGCGCCGCTCGCGCATCCACGACATGGAGGTGCTGGGCGCCATCGTGGACGACATGAAGGCGCAGGCGCCGGACCATGTCGCCATGACGGGCGACGTGATGAACATCGGCCTGCCGGCGGAATTTCCCATCGCCAAGGCGTGGCTCGAGACCCTCGGCGACCCGCAGAACGTCAGCTTCACGCCTGGCAACCACGACGCGTACGTGCGCGCCTCGGTGCCGTGGATCACCGAGACCTTCGCCCCCTGGTGCTCCAGCGACGGCGAAAGCCACACGCGCTTTCCGTTCATGCGGGTGCGGGGCGAGATCGCCCTGATCGGCCTCTCGTCCGGCGTGCCCACGGCGCCCCTGCTGGCCTCGGGACGGCTGGGGCTGGAGCAGCGCGAGGCGTTCGCGGGCCTGCTCGACGACGCCGGCAAGCGCGGCCTGATGCGGGTCGTGATGATCCATCATCCCCCCACCAGAAAGGGCGCCAGCGCCGGGCGAGGCCTGACGGACGCGCGCCAGTTCGAAGCCATCCTGGCGCAGCACGGGGCCGAACTCGTCATCCATGGCCACAACCACCGGCTTCAGGTGCGGCACGCCGACCCGCAGGGCGTCCGCACGCCCTGCGTGGGCGTCGCCTCCTGCTCGGCCGTGCCCGGCACGCCGCTGCACCGCGCCGCCTATCACCTCTACAGGATCGAGCGGACGGACGAGGGCTGGCGGGTTGAGGGCCGCGTGCGCGGGACCGTCGCGGGGTCGCCGCATGTCGCCGATCTGGGCGAAATCGCCCTATAGGGCGCGCAAGCCGTTCAGTTCAACTGGGCGAAATGCGCGACCCACCACGCTTCCCCGAAGCGCCAGGCGAAAAAGGCCGCGCCCGCGAGCAGCACGAACAGCACGATCGACCCGAGCAGCTCCACAGTGAACAGCAGCGCCGTGGCGAACCAGCGGCGCCGGGGCGGCGGTGCGGCTTCAGGTGCGCGCGCCGGAGGCCGCTCGGTCCTGACGGGAGGCTTCTCGCCTGCGCGATACGCCGACTCGGGCAGCGGAATGAACGTGTCCCCCGAAAGGGCGAGCTGCCGCTCGACGAGGCGGCGCGCGATGTAGTCCGTCAGCGCCTCCACCATCGCGTCGATGCGCGCGCTTTCGGCGATGACCATGCGGCCGTGACGCGCTTCCTGGATGAAGCGGTACTGACGCCGGTCGTGGCCCATCTCGACGAAGGCGATCATGTCCACGAACAGGCGCGCGCGCTCGCCCGGCACGATGCCGGCGTCGAAAATGTCGATGTCCTTGGGGACCTGCGCGAGGATCGGCTTCAGCGCCTCGAAGAGCATTTCGAGGCGGGCGATCTCGGCGCCGCGCAATTCGGCCACGACCTCCGAACGCTCCGCCTGCTCGACCCGGGCCTTGCGCACGGCGGCGCGAAGGTCGGGCGCGGGTTCGCGCGGTGCTGCATGGGGCTCGTCCACGGGGTCGCCTTACGTCGTTAAGATCGCGTTGAATATACAGGCCGCTCTCGGGCGAGCGAGTCGAAGCCTCAATCATGGTTTGCGTTTATGGCTAAAAACCCGCGGCGTGCGGCCAAGCTTATCGCCGGGAGATCCGCGCTGCGCGCCCATTCTGCGCCGCCGCCCCCTTGGCCTGCGCGTCCAAGCGTGTAAGTTGCGCCATCGCAGGCGCCGACACAGGCGCCGCCTCGGGAGGGTTCATGTCCGGCATTTTCGCTCGTTTCGCAGTGGCCGTCAGCGCGCTGGCCCTCACCGCCCTCTCCGCGCAGGCGCAGGGCGCCGCCGATTATCCCAACAAGCCTGTGCGCATCGTCGTCTCGGCGGCCGCTGGCGGCGGCAACGACATGATCGCCCGCATCGTGTCCGAGAGGCTGCAAGCCAAGTGGAACCAGTCGTTCACGGTGGAGAACCGCCCTGGGGCCGGCAATAACCTGGCGGCCGAATACGTGTATCGCCAGCCCAACGACGGATACGTGATCCTCGTCTCGCCCCCCGCTCCGCTGGTCGTGAACGCCGCGCTCTACAAGGAGATGCGCTTTGATCCGGAGAAGCTGGAGCCGGTCGCGATTTCCTCGTACATCCCCAACGTGCTCGCGGTGCGCGGCAACGCCCCCTGGAAGAACGCCCAGGAGTTCATCGCCTACGCGAAGGCCAATCCCGGCAAGCTGAACTACGGTTCGCAGGGCAACGGCACCACGGGCCACCTCACCGCCGCGCTCTTCGAAATGCTCATCGGCGCCAAGCACGCCCACGTCCCCTACGGCGGCGCCGCGCCCGCGCTGAACGATCTGGTGGCCGGCCACATCGACTTCATGTTCGCCGACATCGGCACCGTGCGTCCGCTGGCGGAGGGCGGCAAGCTGAAGCTGCTGGCTTCCACCACCCTCGAGCCGCCAGCCATCGCCAAGGATGTGCCGACCATCGCAGCCGTGGGCATGCAGGACCTTCTCTCGGACACGTTCACCGCCTTCTCTGGCCCCCC
>JAQGJX010000194.1 GCA_028290405.1 Hyphomicrobiales bacterium | reverse complement strand
GGCGCGCCCCGCCGAGACCGAGGAGGAGGCCGCCAAGCGCGTCATCCGCCGCCCCGGCATGCCCATCAAGGTGGTCGTCCCGCCCGCGCGCCCGACGCGCGCCGCGACCGACCAGAAGAACCGCGGCCGCCTGACGGTGACCGCCGCCACGACCGGCGAAGACGAGCGCACCCGCTCCGTCGCGGCCTTCCGGCGCCGCGTGCAGCGCCTCAAGGGCGGCGGCGGCCAGCAGAAGGAAAAGCTCGTCCGCGAGGTCGTGCTGCCCGAGACCATCACCATCCAGGAACTCGCGAACCGCATGTCGGAACGCGCCGTGGACGTGATCAAGATGCTGATGCGCCAGGGTCAGATGCACAAGATCACCGACGTGATCGACGCCGACACCGCGCAGCTCATCGCCGAGGAGCTGGGCCACACGGTCAAGCGCGTGGCTGAATCGGACGTGGAAGAGGGCCTGTTCGACGCGCCCGACGAGGGCGGCGACATGAAGCCCCGCCCGGCGGTGGTCACCATCATGGGCCACGTCGACCACGGCAAGACCTCCCTGCTCGACGCCATCCGCAAGGCCAACGTCGTGACGGGCGAAGCCGGCGGCATCACGCAGCACATCGGCGCCTATCAGGTGACCGCGCCCGGCGGCGAGCCGATCACGTTCATCGACACGCCCGGCCACGCGGCCTTCACGGCCATGCGCGCCCGCGGCGCCAAGGTCACCGACATCGTTGTCCAGGTGGTGGCGGCGGACGACGGCGTCATGCCGCAGACCATCGAGGCCATCAATCACGCGCGCGCCGCCAAGGTGCCGATGATCGTGGCGATCAACAAGATCGACAAGGCCGACGCCAAGCCCGAGCGCGTGCGCAGCGAACTGCTGCAGTACGAAGTCCAGGTGGAAACCATGGGCGGCGACACGCTTGAAGTGGAGGTCTCCGCCCTCAAGCAGATCAACCTCGACAAGCTGCTGGACGCCATCGCGCTGCAGGCCGAACTTCTCGACCTCAAGGCCCGTTACGACGGTCCCGCCGAAGGCACGGTCGTGGAAGCGCGGCTGGACCGCGGACGCGGCCCCGTGGCCTCCGTGCTGGTGCAGCGCGGCACGCTGCGCGTCGGCGACATCATCGTGGCCGGGTCCCAGTGGGGCCGCGTGCGCGCCCTGCTGGACGACAAGGGCGCGATCGTCTCGACCGCCGGTCCCTCGTTCCCGGTGGAAGTGCTCGGCTTCTCGGGCGCGCCCGAAGCCGGCGACCGCATGGCGGTGGTTGAATCGGAAGCCCGCGCCCGCGAAGTCACCGAATACCGCGATCGCCAGAAGCGCGACCAGGCGGCGGCGCGCGGCGCCGGCGCGGGCCGCTCGCTGGCCGACATGATGAGCCAGCTCAAGACGGCGGGCCGCAAGGAATTCCCGCTCGTCATCAAGGGCGACGTGCAGGGCTCCGTGGAAGCCATCATCGCGGCTCTCGAAAAGCTCGGCACCGAGGAAGTCGGCGCGCGCGTCATCCATGCGGGCGTGGGCGGCATCACCGAATCCGACATCACGCTGGCGGAGGCCTCCAACGCGGCCGTCATCGGCTTCAACGTGCGCGCCCACAAGGAGGCGCGCGAGCTGTCGGAGCGCACCGGAATCGAAATCCGCTACTACAACATCATCTACAATCTCGTGGATGACGTGAAGGGCGCGATGTCGGGCCTGCTGGCGCCGGCCTACCGCGAGGACATGCTCGGCAACGCGCTCATCCTCGAGGTGTTCAACATCACCAAGGTCGGCAAGGTCGCGGGTTGCCGCGTCACGGACGGCCGCGTGGAGCGCGGCGCCAACGTGCGCCTCATCCGCGACAACGTGGTGGTGCACGAAGGCAAGCTCTCGACGCTCAAGCGCTTCAAGGACGAGGTCAAGGAAGTGCTTCCCGGCCAGGAGTGCGGCATGGCCTTCGAGAACTACCAGGACATGCGCGCAGGCGATGTCATCGAATGCTATCGCGTTGAAGAGGTGAAGCGCTCCCTGTGAGCGCTTCATCGCGAGTTTCCCGCTTCAATTGACGAAAGGCCTGCGCGCGGCCGCAAGTCCGCGCGCGCCGGAGACGACCATGTCCAGAACGCATCAAAAGGGCGGCGAGCCCTCCCAGCGCATGTTGCGCGTGGGCGAACTCGTCCGCCACGCCATGTCGGAACTGCTCACGCGGGGCGCTCTCAACGACGCCGTGCTCGACACCCATGTGGTGACGGTGCCGCGCGTGAAGATGAGCCCGGACCTCAAGCTCGCCACCTGCTACGTCATGCCGCTCGGCGGCGGCGACATGGACGAAGTGCTTGAGGCGCTGGACAAGCACCGCAAGTACCTGCGCGGCGAAGTGGCCCGCAAGATCAACATGAAGTTCGCCCCCGAAGTGCGCTTCCGCATCGACGACACGTTCGACAACGCGGACAAGATCGACCAGTTGCTGAAGTCGCCCCGGGTCAGCCGCGACCTTGCGGCGGACGAAGCCCAGGACCTCGGCGCTGGCGAGGACGGCGCGCGCGACGAGGGCCATGAATCCGGCGCGTCCGGCGGCAAGCAGGCCTGAGATGAACGCGCCACGCTCAAAACGCGTCGAGGTCAACGGTTGGGTGATCCTCGACAAGCCGGTCGGCATGACGTCCACCCACGCGGTCTCGCGGCTCAAGCGCATCTTCAACGCCAAGAAAGCCGGTCACGCGGGCACGCTCGATCCGCTCGCGTCCGGCATTCTGCCGGTGGCGTTCGGCGAGGCCACCAAGACCGTGCCGTTCGTGCAGGACGGCGAGAAAGCTTACCGGTTCACGGTGAAGTGGGGCGCGGAGACCGACAGCGACGACGCCGACGGGGCGATCACCCGCACGTCCGCCGAGCGCCCCGGGATCGACCGGATCGCCGACCTCCTGCCGCGCTTCGTGGGCACGATCATGCAGACGCCCCCGGCCTATTCGGCCATCAAGGTGGACGGCGAGCGCGCCTATGACCTCGCCCGCGACGGCGAGGAGGTGAACCTTGCGCCCCGTCCCGTCACAATTCATGCGCTCGATCTCGTCCACGCCGACGAGGAGCAGGCGGTGCTTGAAGCCCACTGCGGCAAGGGCACCTATGTGCGCGCCATCGCGCGCGACCTGGGGCGCCTGCTGGGCTGCTATGGCCACGTGACGGCCCTGCGCCGCACCCGCGTGGGCCCGTTCACGGAAGACGACGCCGTGCCGCTGGGCGAGCTTGAAGCGGAAGGCGCCGACGCGTTCGCCGAGATGCTGAGCGTGGAGGCCGGTCTTACGGACGTGCCGTGCGTTGTGGTGGACCGCGACGGCGCCGCGCGCCTGCGCCGCGGCCAGTCGCTCATCCTGCGCGGACGCGACGCGCCTTCGGAAGGCTTCGCGTACGCGTCATGCGGCGGCGTGCCGGTGGCGTTCGGTTCGGTGCAGGGCGGCGAACTGGCGCCCAGCCGCGTGTTCAACCTGCCCTTCTGAAAGCGGCTTCAGGCGCCTCCGCGCCTGTCTTGCGTTCGCCCCGGGGCGCCTTCATAGTCGCCGCGAAACCAAAGCCAAACGACATGGGGGGACGGCGCAATGTATCTCGACACACCCGAAGGCGAACCCGACGACAAGATCGCCTGGGGCTCCGACGTCGCGGCCCAGATGCTGCGCCGGTTCGGCTTCAAGTACGTCAGCCTCAATCCCGGCGCCAGCTATCGCGGCCTGCACGATTCCCTCGTCAACCATCTGGGCAACCGCAATCCCGGCATGCTGCTGTGCCTCCATGAGGATCACGCGATCGGCATCGCCCATGGCTACGCCAAGGCCACCGACGAGCCCATGGCGGCCATCGTGCATTCCAACGTCGGCCTGATGCATGGCCACATGGCCATCTTCAACGCGTTCTGCGACCGCAAGCCGCTGTTCCTCATGGGCGCCACGGGCCCCATGGACGCGCACCAGCGCCGGCCCTGGATCGACTGGATCCACACCTCGTCCGACCAGGCGGCCATCGTCCGCGACATCATCAAGTTCGACAACCAACCGACGTCCGCCGAAGCCATCGTGGACGCCATGACGCGCGCCAACATCGCCACGCGCACGGAGCCGCAGGCGCCCGTGTACATCGTGCTGGACGCCGGCCTGGGCGAGCAGTCGCTGGAGAAGGCACCGGCGTTCCCCGACATGGCCCGCTTCAAGGCGCCCGCCTCGCCGCGCGCGCAGGCCGCCGACATGCTGCAGGCCGTCGAGATGCTGAAGGCCGCCAAGCGGCCGATGATCCTCTACGGGCGCGGCACCCGTTCGCAGGAAGCCTGGGACAATCGCGTGAAGCTCGCCGAGGCCGTCGGGGCCTGCGTGATGAGCGACCTGAAGAACGGCGCCGCCTTCCCGACCGACCATCCCGCCCACGTGATCGAGCCCTTCAACCAGCCCGGCAAGCCGCACCACGACCTGCTGGCGGAGGCCGACCTCATCCTTGCGCTGGAATGGATCGACCTAGGCGGCTGCGTGTGCCCGCCCAAGGGCGGAACCAACGTGACGGCGAAGATCATCAACGTCACGATGGACCATCACCTGCACAACGGCGCCCACATGGTCTACCAGTCCATGTCGCCCGCCGATCTGCTCGTGTCGGCGTCAAGCGAAGCCTTCGTGGCCGATCTCGTCGCCGCGCTGGGCGGGGGCCGCAAGGAGCCATGGCGCGCCTCGATCCGCAAGAGCTTCACGCCTTCCACGGATCCCTCCCGCATCCGCATGCAGGACGTGGCGATTGCGCTGCGCGAGCAGTTCAAGAACCCCGACGACGTGACGCTGGCGGCGGTCGCGCGCCAGTTCCCGGTGGACCTGTGGCCCTTCCGCTCGCCCCTCGCCTACATGGGCAAGGACGGCGGCGGCGGCATCGGGTCGGGCCCGTCCATCTCCATCGGCGTCGCCATTGCGTGCGCCGACATGGGCCGACCGGCCGTGACGGTGCTGGGCGACGGCGACTTCATGATGGGCGGCAACGCCATCTGGACCGCCGTGAAGCACCAGATCCCGATCCTGTTCGTCATCAATAACAACCAGTCCTACTTCAACGACGAGCTTCACCAGGAGAACGTCGCCCGCCGCCGCAACCGTCCCGTGGGCAACCGCTGGATCGGCCAGGCGATGAACGGCCCCGCGCTCGACATCGCCAAGTTCGCCGAATCGCAAGGCGCGGTCGGCATCGGCCCGGTGAAGACGCTGGAGGAACTGGACGCCGCCGTGAAGAAGGGCGTCGAAATCCTCAACGCCGGCGGCGTGTGCCTGCTCGACGTCCACATCCCGCCGGGCGCCGAACGCAGCGCCGGCTCCACGGGCCTGCGCAACACCTGAGCGCGTCCACGACGACACAAGAGGCGGCTCGCGAGGGCCGCCTTTTTTGCGACCTGCATGCGTCGTACGCCCCCTTGCGCCGGGCCCGCAAAACTGCCGATAGTCGTCGCGTCGAATGGAGTCGTCGACGCGGAGCGGCAACGAAGGCATGAGCGCCATGCGCGGGTTTTCCTTTCTTCGCATCCTGCAGGAAAGCGTGTCCGGCCATCGCGGATGGCGGGAGCAGTGGCGCTCGCCCGAGCCCCGCAAGTCCTATGACGTCGTCGTCGTGGGCGGCGGCGGCCATGGCCTGGCGACCGCCTATTACCTTGCGGCCGAGCATGGCGTGCGCAACGTGGCGGTGCTCGAGAAGGGCTGGATCGGCGGCGGCAATTCCGGACGCAACACCACGATCGTGCGCTCGAACTATCTCTTCGAGGAGAGCGCGGCGCTGTACGAGCATTCCCTGAAACTCTGGGAAGGCCTGTCCCGCAAGCTCAACTACAACGTCATGTTCTCGCAGCGCGGCGTCATGGCCCTTGGCCATACCGTCACGGACGTGCAGGTCATCAAGCGCCACGTGCACGCCAACCGGCTGGCGGGGATTGACGCGGAATACCTCGACCCCCGGCAGGCCAAGGCGTTCTGCCCCATCCTCGACATCAGCCGCGACGCCCGCTACCCGGTGCTGGGCGCTTCGCTGCAGCGGCGCGGCGGCACGGCGCGCCATGACGCGGTCGTATGGGGCTATGCGCGCGCGGCGGACGCGCTGGGCGTGGACGTCATCGAAAATTGCGAAGTGACAGGCGTCAGGCGAGACGCGCGCGGCGCCGTCAGCGGCGTCGAGACAACGCGCGGCGCCATCGGGACAGGCGTGCTGGCCCTCGTGGCCGCCGGCCATTCCAGCGTGCTCGCCGGCATGGCGGGCCTGCGCCTGCCGATCGAGAGCTTTCCCTTGCAGGCGCTGGTGTCCGAGCCCGTGAAGCCCGTCATGCCCTGCGTGGTCATGTCGAACACCATCGACGCCTACATGTCCCAGTCCGACAAGGGCGAACTCGTCATCGGGGCAGGGACGGACGCCTATCCGTCCTACGGCCAGCGGGGCTCCTTCCAGGTCGCCTCGTCCACGCTGGACTCGCTGTGCGAGCTGTTCCCTGTGTTGCGGCGTCTGCGCATGATGCGCTCGTGGGCGGGAATCGTGGACGTGACGCCGGACCGCTCTCCCATCGTCGGCCCCACGCCGACGCCGGGCCTCTGGCTCAATTGCGGCTGGGGCACAGGCGGTTTCAAGGCGATCCCCGGCTCTGGCCACCTGTTCGCCGCAAGCCTCGCGGCGGGACGGCCCCACACGCTCGTCGCGCCTTTCGGGCTCGATCGTTTCAGCGCCGGCCGCCTCATCGACGAGGCGACCGCCGCCGCCGTGTCCCATTGAGGCGCTGATGCTGCTCATTCCCTGTCCCGTCTGCAACATGGCCCGGCCCGAGCGTGAGTTCCGGTACGCCGGAGAGGCCGGGCTTGTGCGTCCGCACGATCCCGGGGCGGCGAGCGACCAGGACTGGACGGACTATCTGTTCGCGCGCGCCAATCGCAAAGGCGTGCATGAAGAGCGCTGGCGCCATCTGCACGGCTGCGGCCGTTTCCTCGTCGTGACCCGCGACACCGTGAACGACCGCGTGCTCCAGAGCGTCCCGGCATGACGCAGCTCTTTCGCACCAGCGCAGGCGGATGGATCGACCGCGCCGCGCCGCTGCGCTTCACGTTCGACGGCAGGCCTTATGTGGGCTGCGCGGGCGACACGCTGGCCTCCGCCCTGCTGGCCAACGGCGTGCATCTGACGGGCCGCTCGTTCAAGCACCATCGTCCGCGCGGGATCTATTCGGCGGGCGTCGAGGAGCCCAATGCGCTGGTCGAGATCGACCGGGGGCCGGGCCGCAGAACGCCGAATCTGCAAGCCACGCAAGTGGAGCTTTACGACGGCCTTGCGGCGCGCAGCCAGAACCGCTGGCCTTCGCTGCGTTTCGATGCGCTGGCGGCGCTCGGCGCGGCGCCGGGCCTCACGCCGCCGGGCTTCTACTACAAGACCTTCATGTGGCCGGGCTTCGCCTGGAAGCGCATTTATGAGCCGCTGATCCGCCGCGCCGCAGGGCTGGGACGCGCGCCGCGCGAGCCGGACCCGGACCGCTACGCCAACCGCTACGCCCATTGCGACGTGCTCGTCGTCGGCTCCGGACCTGCGGGCCTGTCGGCGGCGCTTGCGGCGAGCGAGACCGGCGCCCGCGTCGTCCTGTGCGAGCAGGACGGCCTGATGGGCGGCGCGTTGCGGGACGAAACGCGCGCGCTCGTCGACGGCTGCGCGGCTGTCGATTTCCTGAAGCAAGCCCTCGAGGTTCTGCGGGCTCGCGACAACGTGCAGGTCCTCGCGCGCACGACGGCCTTCGGCGTGTACGCCGATAATCTCGTCGCCTTGGCGGAGCGCCTCGGCGACCATCTCGCGGCCCCGGATCCGTCAGCGCCGCGCGAGCGCCTGTGGCAGGTGCGGGCGCGGCGCGTGGTGCTGGCGGCCGGCGCCATCGAGCGGCCGCTAGTGTTCCCGGACAACGACCGCCCCGGCGTGATGCTCGCCGATGCGGCGCGCGTTTACGCCAAGCGCTTCGGCGTGCGCGCGGGCTCGCGCGCGCTCGTGGCCGCCAGCCATGACAGCGCATGGCTAGCGGCGCTGGAGCTGCACGCGGCGGGCGTCGATATCGCGCTGCTCATTGACACGCGGGACGCCGTGGCGCCGCGCCTGCGCGAAGCCGCGGCGCGCGCGGGCGTCGACGTGCAACTTGGAACGCGCATGCGCGGCGCGCGCGGACGCCTGCGGGTGCGTTCGGCCCGCATCGAGGCGCCCAACGGCGCGCGGGACGTGCCGTGCGATCTCGTGCTGGCGGGAGGCGGCTGGACGCCGACGCTGCATCTCTTCGCGCACGTGCGCGGCAAGCTCGTATGGAGCGACGCGCTCGGCGCCTTCGCGCCCGACAACGTGCGCGAGGACCTGCGCTGCGCGGGCGCCTGCAACGGCGCGCTCGATCTTTCGGGCGCGCTTGCGGAGGGCTGGCGCGAGGGCGCCTCGGCGGCCGTCTTCGCGGGCTTTCCAGAGCCTGCCGAGCGCGCCTTTCGCGTGGAGGACGACTGGCCGTGCGCGGGCGGCGCGCCCGCCCAGGAGGCTCCGGAGGGAGAGGCGTATGTCGACATCCAGAACGACGTGAAGGCGTCGGACTACGCCATCGCGCTGCGCGAAGGCTTCCGCTCCATCGAACACGTGAAGCGCTACACGACGAGCGGCCTTGGCGCCGACCAGGGCAAGACCGGCAACGTCAACGCGAGCGCGCTCGTGGGCGCCTTGTCGGGACGCGCCGCCGCGCAGGTGGGACTCACCACCTATCGCCAGCCCTACACGCCGGTGACGTTCGGCGCGCTGGCCCACATGGCTCGCGGAGCCCTGTTCGAGCCGCAGCGCGAGACGCCGACCCACGCGCGGGCGCTGGCGGCGGGCGCGACGTTCGAAGACGCCGGGCAATGGAAGCGGGCCCGCGCCTTCCCCCGCGCGGGCGAAACCGAGGCGCAGGCGGCGGCGCGCGAGGCGCTTGCGGTGCGCGGCGCCGCAGGGCTGTTCGACGCCTCGACTCTGGGCAAGATCGAGGTCGCGGGACCCGACGCGCTGGCGTTCCTGCAACGCATGTACGTGAACGACTTCTCCGGCCTCGCGGTGGGCCGTTGCCGTTACGCGCTGATGCTGCACGAGACCGGCTTCGTGATGGACGACGGAATCGTGGCGCGCCTCGCGCACGATCGCTTCCACGTCACGACCACGTCGGGGGGCGCGGCGTCGGCGCTGCACCACATGGAGGACTTCCGGCAGACGGAGTTCACCCAGCTTCGCGTCTGGCTCACTCCCGTGACCGAGCAATGGGCCACGCTGGCCCTTCAGGGCCCGCGCGCGCGCGACATTCTCGCGCCGCTGGTGCAAGGCTTCGATCTTTCCCCCGCCGCCATGCCGCACATGAGCGTGCGCGAGGGCGCGCTCTGCGGCGTCCCGTTGCGCCTCATGCGCGCGAGTTTCTCGGGCGAGCTGGGATTTGAAATCAACGTGCCGGCCGACAATGGGGCCGCCGCGTGGGACCTGCTGCTGGAGGCCGGGCGCCCCCACGGCCTTGCGCCCTACGGGCTGGAAGCGCTGGACGTGCTGCGCGCCGAAAAGGGGTTCGTGATCGTCGGGCAGGACACGGACGGCGCCCAGACGCCCGCCGATCTTGGCATGGCGCGCATGGTCGGGACCCGGAAGGGCGATTTCGTCGGCGCCCGCTCGCTGCGGCTGCCCCATCTGGCCAGCGCAGGGCGGCGGCAACTGGTCGGCCTGCGGCCGCGCGGACCGGCGCCGGGGCTGGAGGAGGGGATGCAGCTTGTGGGCGCGTCCGCGCCCGCGCCCGGAACCCACGCGCAGGGCCACGTCACCACCGTGCGCCAAAGCCCCACGCTGGCGCGCACCATCGCGCTCGGCCTGCTGGAAAGCGGGCGCATGCGCATCGGCGAGACGATCCACGCCCTGACGCCGGACGGCGCGCTGGAGCTGGACATCGTCGCGCCGGCGTTCTTCGACCCGGAAGGAACACGGCTCCATGGCTGACGCACATCTGGCGCACGTCGGCCCGCTCGGGGCGCCGGGCCTGCTGCTGGAGGGCGCAGGCGCGCGGGCGCTGGTGGCCGAACCTGTCGCGCGCGCGCTTCTTCGCGGCGGCCCGGACGCGCTCTCCGCGGCCTGCGCGGCCCTCCGGCTCCCGTCGCCGCCCGCCCCCATGGGAAGCTGCAGCGCGCCGGGCGTGACCGCGCTCTGGCTGGGCCCGGACGAGACGCTGCTGATGGGCGACGTGGGGGCGCTCGCGCCCGCCCTGGAGGGCGTCGCGCACGCGCTCGTCGACGTGTCCAGCCGCGACGCGGCGCTCGACATTGAAGGGCCCGGGGCGGCGCTGCTGCTGGCCAGCGGCGTCATGCTCGACCTCGCGCCGGCGGCGTTCCCCACGGGGGCCTGCGCCCGCACCCTGCTGGGCAAGGCGCCCGTGCTGGTGTGGCGGCGCGGCCCGGAGGCCTTCCAGATCCAGACGCCGCGCTCCTACGCGCCTTACGTGGCCGGGTTCCTGCGGGAAGCCTTCGCCGTTCCCCCAACGGCCCGGGCCTGATATTCAGGACCGCTCAGAGCCCGCCGGGAGGGGCGTCATGCAGCGACTGACCATCAGCCTTGACGACAGCATCGCCGAAGCCATCGACGTGTTCATGGTGGCCAAGGGCTACAGCAACCGCTCGGAGGCCATCCGCGACCTGGTGCGCGATTCCCTCGTGCGCGACAAGGACGCCGCGCCCCTCACCAAGGAGTGCGTGGCCGCGGTGTCGTACGTGTACGACTACGACGGCCGCGATCTCGCGATGCGGCTGGACCGCGCCCAGCACGAGCACCACGACCTCACCATCGCCTCCACGCGCACGCGGCTCGACCACCGCCACTGCATGGAAGTGACCATGCTGAAGGGCGACACGGAGGCGGTGCGCAAGCTGGCCGAGACGGTGATCGCGGAACGCGGCGTGCGCTTCGGCCAGATCAACCTTGTGCCCATCCGCACGGACGCGCACCACCACAGCCATGGCGACCATGGCCATTCGCACACCCACAGCACGCCGGTTCTCTGAGTCGCGGAGCGCGCCGCCATCAACTTCCGCCAGCTTTCCTATTTCGTGAAGATCGTCGACGCCGGCAGCATGACCGCCGCCGCCGAGCGGCTGGGCCTCGCGCAACCGGCGCTCGGCGCGCAGATCCGGCAGCTGGAGGAGGAGCTGGGCGTGAAGCTGCTGCTGCGGCACTCGCGCGGCGTGTCCCCCACGCAGGCGGGCCGGCTGCTGCACGAGCGCGCCCGCGCAATCCTCGCGCAGGTGGACCGCGCCCGCACGGACCTGCGCTCGCTGGGCAGCCGCACCCAGGACCATCTTTTGCTCGGCGTGAACCCCAGCATCGTGCTGATGCTGGGGCCCGAGCTCATCACCCGCGCCCGGGACGAAATGCCCAACGTGTCCCTGAGCCTGGTGGAGGAGCGCACGCCCGTGCTGCTCGACGCGCTGGACCGCGGGCAGATCAACGTCGCGTTCCTCTACAACATCGCGGACCGGCCGGGCCTTGACCGGCGCGCCGTGGCGGAGGAGGACCTGCTGCTGGTGACGGGCCCCAGCGGCGCCGCCGTCCCGGACAGCGTGAGTTTCGCCGAAGCGCTGGAGCGCGAACTGGTGATCGCCGGTTCGCGCGGCGTCATCCGGCGCATCGTCGAGGACGAAGCCCGGCGGCTCTCGCTGCGCGTGCGCCTCGCCCTCGAGGTGCATTCGGTCACGTCCATGCGGGCCATGATCGCCCGGGGCGAAGCGGCGAGCATCATGCCCTTCAGCCTCGCGGCGCCCGCGCTGCGCGGCGGCGAACTGGTGGGCCAGCGCATCGACCGCCCGGCGCTCACCCGCACGCTCTATGTGGTGCGCGCCAGCGAGCGCGAGCCCTTCGCGCACGAGACGGAGATCGCCGCCTTTCTGGAGCGCACCGTGGACCTTCTGGTGGAGCGCGTGGCTCCGTTCGCCCGCCGCCTCGGATAGGCGAACCGTCCAAAGAAATTCTTTGGACAGACCCAAAGCGAAAACCTTGGACGGGGGCCCGCATCCGGCGCAGATTGCCGCCATAATTCTTCAAGAAACACAGGGAGGCGACGCCCATGGCAGAGCAGTTCGTTGGCAAGGCGTCCGAGTTCAAGGACGGCGAGCGCCAGATCATCCGCATCGGCGAGGCTGAGATCGGCGTGTTCCGTCACGCAGGCGAATTCTACGCCTACAGCAATTTCTGCCTCCACCAGGGCGGCCCGGCCTGCGAGGGGCTCACCATCGCCCGCGTCGAGGAGCGCCTGCGTCCCGACAAGACCTCCATGGGCCTGTTCTTCTCCGAGAAGGACATGAACTTCGTGTGCCCGTGGCATGGCTACGAGTACGACATGAAGACCGGCGCCCACATTTCCGATCCCCGGCTCAAGCTGCGCAAGTACGACGTCGTGCAGAAGGGGGACGAGGTCTATGTCGTCGCCTGAGCGCGCCAAATCAGGCGCCAAACCCGGCCTCAAGCCCGCCCCCAAGGCCGCGAAGGCCAAGGCTGCGCCGGCGAAGGCCGTCGCGAAATCCGCCCCCGCCCCGGCCCGCGCGGCGAAGGCCGCCGGCGGCGCCGGACGCACCGCGCCCGCCGACAAGGCGGCGTTCCTGAAGGCCATGGCCAAGGGGGTCGCTCCCAACAGCGCGGCGTCCCGCAAGCTCGTCGAGAAGAAGGGCAGCCCGTTCGCGCCCGCGCCAGCCGCACAGGCGCCGCGCGTCGAGGTCCTGCGCCGCATTCCCGCCCCGCCGGTCGTGGTCAACACGCCCGAGTCCGACGCCGCCCTGCAGCTCGCGGCCGCCATCGAGCGCATGCTGGAGACGGGCGACATGGGCAAGTTGCAGCCCCACGCCCAGCAGGCGCTCGTCGCCTCGCTGTGCAAGCTCTACGCCGCCAACCAGGAAGCCGGGGAGCGCTATGCGATTCTCGGCGGCCGCACGCTGGTGGCCGCCACCGACGTGATGGTGGTCTGCGGCGCGCTGCTGAAAGCGGTGGACCTGCAGGTTTTCGAACTGGGCATGTGGCAGAGCTGGAGCGCCGGCTGAGGCGCGCGACGACAACGATAATTGCAAGACAGCCAAGGACAGGGGAACGCCATGGATCTCATCGCTGATCGCGGCCGGCGCGTAACGGTCGAAGAACTCAACACCTCGAAGCTGCTGGCCCACGCGGACAAGCAGGCACGCGACCGCAAGTTCGAGGACGTGCTCATCGTCGACACCGACGCGCACCATTACGAGAACGAAAACTTCGCCGAGATTCTCCCCTTCATGGAGAACGAGGTGTTCAAGCAGCTCGCCCTGTCGAGCCGCGCCAAGGCGGGCCGCGGCAACGTCGCCCCCACGGGCTTCGGGTACCAGGACATGGGCGGCCGCGTGACGCGCTATCCGCTGCGCGCCACCGAGAAGACGCAAACCGGCCGCCAGCGCGACGCGCAGCTTGGCGACCGCTGGATGAACGCCATGGGGGTGGATTATTCCTGCCTATTCCCCACCGGCATGCTCAACATCGGCCTGCACCCGCAGGCGGAGATGGAGTTTGAACTCTGCTGGGCCTATGCGCGCTGGGTCACCGAGGTGGCGCTGCCCGATTGCAACGGCCGCATGTACACCATGCTGTGCCTGCCCTTCAGCGACCCGGAAGGCTCGCTGCGCATGGTCGAGACCTTCGGCGACCGCAAGGGCGTCGGGGGCTTCATGATCACCTCGGTGCGCGAGAAGATGGCGGTGAGCGACAACGCTTACATGAAAGTCTACCGCGCCATCGAGGAGCGGGGCCTCGCCATCGCTTTCCACTCCGGTCCCAACTGGGGATCGAACACGTTCCAGAGCTGCAACCGCTTCATCTCCGCGCACGCGCTCGGCTTCTCGTGGTTCAACATCCTGCATTGCACGAACTGGGTCGTGAACGGCATGGGCGAGCGCTTCCCCAAGCTGCCCGTGCTGTGGATCGAATCGGGCCTCGCGTGGATTCCCTTCCTGATGCAGCGCCTCGACCACGAGTTCATGCTGCGCCCGTCCGAATGCCCGCTGCTGAAGAAGAAGCCCTCGGACTACATGCGCGACATGTTCTATTCGTCGCAGCCCATGGAGATCCAGGACATGGAGGCGCTCGAGACGACGTTCCGCATGATCAACGCGGAAACGCAGCTCGTTTACGCGTCCGACTATCCGCACTGGGACTTCGACCTGCCTTCGACCATCTGGGACCTGCCGTTCCTGTCCGACAAGGCGCGTCACAACATCCTGGGCGGCACGGCCCATCGCCTGTTCAAGCTGCCGCCGCGCAACGAGGGCCAGAAGGCGAACCTCGTCAAGTACGGCAATTACGTCGGCGCCTGAGCCGCCGCGCAGGAACCGAGCAAGCGCCTTCCTGCTGCGGCGGGGAGGCGCTTTTGTTTTGCAGCGCGCAGGCGCGGTCTGTTGACCTCGCCCTTGCCAGATGCTTCGATGTCGAAGAATGGAGCTGCGCGTCTCGCGCCGCCCTCAGGCGACCGTGTCCGCAGAGACCCGGCGAGCACAGTGGAGGAAACATGGCCGACGACGTGATCACGCTCGAAACCGTGAAGATCGAGCGCGACGGCGGCTCGACGTTCATCATCCTGAACCGGCCCGACAAGCGCAACGCCATGAGCCCGCAACTGCACCTCGACATGTGCGAGGCGCTGGACTGGGCGGAGGAGGACGAGCAGACGAAGGTCGTCATCATCACGGGCGCGGGCGGCCATTTCTGCGCCGGGCAGGACCTGAAGCTGTATTTCCGCGGCACCGAGGACGACCCCAAGGCGCGCACGCGCGCCCGCCGCGCCGCGCACGAATGGCGCTGGAACAAGCTGTCCATGTTCCCCAAGGCCACCATCGCGATGGTGCACGGCTATTGCTTCGGCGGCGGCTTCACGCCCGTCATTGCCTGCGACTTCGCGGTCGCGGCCGACGACGCGGTGTTCGGCCTGTCGGAAGTGAACTGGGGCATCATCCCGGGCGGGCTCGTGGCGTGGGCGGTGACGGAGGTCATGGGCTATCGCGACGCGATCTACTATTCGGTCACGGGCGACAAGTTCTCCGGCGCCGAAGCGGCGCAGATGAAGTTCGTCAACAAGTCCGTGCCGGTGGACAAGCTGCGCGAGGAAGTGCTGGCGCTGGCCCGCAAGCTCGAGGCCAAGAGCCCCGCGGCGGTGCGCTACACCAAGGAGGCGCTGCGCAGCGTGCGCCGCATGACCAAGGACCAGGCGCTCGACTACCTCAACTGCAAGAGCGACGCCCTCAAGCACATGGACCCGGAGAACGGGCGCGAGAAGGCCATGAAGCAGTTCCTCGACGACAAGGTCTTCAAGCCCGGCCTGGGCGAATTCGTCCGCTGAGGCCCTGACGCAAGGTCCCCCGCCCGTCCCCGGCGGGCGGGAACCTTGGGCGCATCCGGCGTTTCACTCCGGGGCCGCAAAATGCTAAGGGCAGGCCTCGGTTCGAGGAATTCCCGATGCGCATTGCGATGATTGGTTCTGGATACGTAGGCCTGGTTTCAGGCGCGTGCTTTGCGGACTTTGGACACGTGGTCACCTGCGTGGACAGAGACGAAGGCCGCATCGCCGCCCTCAGGCGGGGCGAATCGCCCATCTTCGAGCCCGGCCTGCCTGAGCTGGTGGAAGCGAACGTCCGCCAGAACCGGTTGTTCTTCACCACCGAGCTGGCCGCCTCCGTGCGCGGCGCCGACGCGGTCTTTATCGCCGTCGGCACCCCTTCGCGGCGCGGCGACGGCCATGCGGACCTCTCCTACGTGTACGGCGCCGCCCGCGAGATCGCCGCCGCCCTCGAGGGCTTCACGGTGGTGGTCACCAAGTCCACCGTGCCGGTGGGCACCGGCGACGAGGTCGAGCGGATCATCCGCGAGGCGCGCCCCGAGGCGGATTTCGCCGTGGTCTCCAATCCGGAATTCCTGCGCGAAGGCGCGGCCATTTCGGATTTCAAGCGGCCCGACCGCATCGTGGTGGGCGCGGACGATCCCCGCGCCCGCGAGGTGATGGACGAGATCTACCGCCCCCTCTACCTCAACCAGTCGCCCGTCCTGTTCACCTCCCGCCGCACCTCCGAACTGACGAAATACGCCGCCAACGCCTTCCTGGCGACGAAGATCACCTTTATCAACGAGATCGCGGACCTGTGCGAGAAGCTGGGCGCGGACGTCCAGGAGGTCGCGCGCGGCATCGGCCTCGACAACCGCATCGGCGGCAAATTCCTGCACGCCGGGCCCGGCTACGGCGGCTCGTGCTTTCCCAAGGACACGCTGGCGCTCATCAAGACCGCGCAGGACGCAGGCGCTCCGGTGCGCATCGTCGAGACCGTGGCGGCCTCCAACGAGGCGCGCAAGCGGCGCATGGCGGACAAGATCCTCGACGCCTGCGGGGGCTCGGTCACCGGCAAGACCATCGCGGTGCTGGGGCTGGCCTTCAAGCCCAACACCGACGACATGCGCGACGCGCCCTCGCTGGCTATCGTCCCGGCCCTGCAATCGCTGGGCGCGAAGGTGCGGGCGTTCGATCCCGAGAGCATGGAGCAGGCGCGCCCGATGCTGCCGGGGGTCGAGTTTTGCCAGGACGCCTATTCGTGCGTCGAGGGCGCGCACGCCATCGCGATCCTCACCGAATGGGACGCCTTCCGGGCGCTCGACCTCGACCGAATCCGCGCAGCGCTCGCCCAGCCGGTGGTGGTGGACCTGCGCAATATCTATCGCCCGCAGGACATGCGCCGCCGGGGCTTCCAGTACGTGAGCGTTGGCCGGGAGTGATCTTCGGAAAATCAGCAGCTTACGCTGGGTTAGCGAGTCCGTTGGGCAATTGGTTAAGGTAATCGGGCCATTCTCCCCAGCTTCGCCGTGCGCTCACGGCCGGGAGAAGTGGGATGCCGCTGATCGTCATCGTGGACGACCGGGTCACGAACAGAAACATATTCGCAAAGCTCGCCGCCTCCATCGAGCCGGAGGTGACCGTGCAGACGTTCGGCGATCCCCAGGAGGCGCTCGCCTGGCTGGGAACCGCATCGCCGGACCTGCTCATCACCGACTACAAGATGCCCCATTACGACGGCGCCGAGTTCATCCGCCGTTTCCGGCAGATCCCGGGCGCGGACGACATTCCGGTCATCGTCATCACCGTCTACGAGGAGCGCACCTTTCGCCTGCGCGCCCTTGAGGCGGGGGCGACGGACTTCCTGCACTCCCCCGTCGACCACCATGAGTTCGTCACCCGCGCCCGCAATCTGCTGAAGCTGCGCAAGCACCAGATGCAACTGGCCGATCGCGCCACCGGCCTCGCCCGCGACCTGGAGTGCGGCGCGCGGGCCCTGCGGCGCTCGCCCGAGCGCCTCGCGCAGACGCTGGACGCATTGCCGGTCATGGTCAGCGTCACGGATCAGGAAGGCTGCGTGGGGTTCGTCAACGCCCGCTGGGCGGCGTTCGCGGGCGTCGATCCTGAGGACGCTGTGGGCCGGCCCGCGTTATTGCTTTACGGCGAAGAGGGGGCGGCGCGCAGCCTCGCGATGGACCGCCATCTGTTCGACGGCGGCGCGCCTCTGCCGGCCTACGACGAGGAACTGACGGGCGCCGCAGGGAAGGCGCGCGTTTTCGAGACCACGAAAACTCCGCTGCTGGACGCCCAGAACCGCCTTGCAGGGGTGCTCACCACCGCTGTCGACGTCACCGAGCGCAAACGCCAGGCGGCGCATTTGCGCCATCTGGCGCAGCATGATCCCTTGACGGACCTTCCCAACCGCACGCTGCTGGACGAACGCATGCGGGCGCTTATCGACCGCGCCCGCCGGGGCGGGCAGGGTTTCGCCCTGCACGTTCTCGATCTCGATCGCTTCAAGCGCGTCAACGACCGTCTCGGGCACGCGGCGGGCGACCGTCACATCGCCGCCATGGCGCGCCGCCTTTCGGGCGTCGTGCGGCGGGACGATACGCTGGCGCGGCTGGGCGGCGACGAGTTCGCCGTCCTGCAGACCAACGTTCTCGACGGCGCCGACGCCGCCGTCTTTGCGGAGCGCATTCTGGCCGCCGTGGCGCAGGCGGCGCCCGGCGAGGCGCCCATGCCCTCCTCGGGCTCCCTCGGCGTCGCCCTGCATCCGGCGGACGGGCAGGACAGCGACGAGCTTCTGGCGCACGCCGACATGGCCATGTACCGCGCGAAAGCGCAGGGGGGCGGTCGCTTCTGCTTCTTCGACTCCGGCCTGAAGGCCCGCGCCCTTGGGACAGCGCGCCTCGACGCAGCCTTGGGCCATGCGCTGGATCGCGGCGAGCTGGAGCTTGTTTTCCAGCCCCAGGCGGAGTTGGCCGACGGGCGCGTGTCGGGCGCCGCCGCGCTGCTGCGCTGGAACCGGCCCGGCGAGGGCCTGTGTTCGCCCGCCGTCTTTCTTCCCCGCGCGCAGGCCCTGGGGCTCGGCGGGGCCATCGGCGAGTGGCTTCTGCTGGCGGCCTGCCGGGCGGCGCGGCGCTGGGCCGCGCGCAGCCGAGGCCGCCTCACGGTCAGCGTGGATGTCTCGACCCTCCATCTCCGCCCTGGCGAGGCGCCGCCGCTCGTCGCCCGCGCGCTGGCCGAGACCGGCCTTGAGCCGGACCTGCTCATTCTTGAATTTGGCGACGCATCGGACCTGCAGGACCAAGAGGCCGCCTTGGCGCTCGGGACCGCGCTGCGCGACCTTGGAGTCGGCGTCTGCATCGACGGCGTGGGCGCGAACCCTTGCGCGCCGAGCGATCCCAGGCGCCTGCCGGTCCGTCGCCTGTCCCTCCGCGCCGGGGACGCCCGCGAGGCATCGGCGCTGCGCGCGTGCGTCGCGCTGGGCCGCAATCTCGGCGTCGAGATCCTTGCGGACGGGGTTGCGAGCCCCCAAGAGGCGGCGCGTCTGTTGCAGGAAGGCTGCACGCTCGCGCAGGGCGACCTGTTTGGCGGGCCCATGCCGGAGGCCCAGTTCCTGCGCGCTCTCGACCCGCCCGTGGAGGGTCCCGCCCTGATCGCAAGGTCCGCGTAAGCCATGGCGCTGGACCCGGACCTCCCGCAGCCGCCGTTCCGCGTGCTCGTCCTCGACGACAGCCGCACCAGCGCGCTGTCGCTTGCGCGCCTGCTGGCCGCCGAGGGGCGCGAGGTCGCCGTGCGGCCCGCGACTGAGGCGGCGCTAGCGGCCATGAGCGTCGATCTGCTGGTCGTCGATCTTGACGCTGCGCCGGGCGACGAACTTGCGCGCGCGCGCCTATGCGCCGACGCCCGCGAGCGCTGGCCGGACGCCCTGACGGTGGGGCTCGCCCGCCCCGGCCCCGAGGGGCCGCCGCCCGCCGGAGCGGTTCTGGATCGTCGCCTGGCGAAGCCCGTCGACGGCCCCGCCCTGCGGGCGCTCGCGCAGGCCTGCGAACAGGAAACGCGGGCGCGCGCCGCCTCCCCGGACCCGCAGACGTTCGGCGGCGACTGGGGGACGGAATGGGGCGAGGAGGACGCCCCACGGGTTCTGGCGCGTCTGCATGAAGCCATGGGCGAGGAGCCCTCGCTGCTGGACCAGGGCGCGCTGAAGGCCCTGCTGGCCTTGGGCGAGCCTGCGTTCGTGGCCGAAATCGTCGCCCAGTTCCTGGACGAATCCAGAGGCGTGCTGGCGAGCCTTGGGGAGTCGCTGGCGGCCCGCGACGCGCCCGGTTTCGCGGCCGCGCTGCATGCGCTGCGCAGCGGCGCGGCGAACGTGGGGGCCGGGGCGATCTACCGCCTGTGCCTTTCATGGCGCGAGACGACCAATGAGGACTTGATCCGGGAAGGCGAGGAGCGCCTCGCCCTGCTGGTGCGGCAGTTCGACCGCACCGCCGCCGCGCTCCGCCTGCACCTTGCAGGGCTCGGGGCGCAAACGCAGGCCGCGCGGCCGTCGCCCGGGACCCATCGAACCCGCGCGTCTTGACGTTGCGGGCCCGCGCCTGTCTCTTGCGGCGACCTGCGGGAACCCCTCCTGCGCAATCAAAGGTTCACGACATGGCGATCCAGCCCGCACTGGCTCCCGTCGACGTCGCCGCCGCCCTGGCCCGCGGCCTGCCGCGCTGGCGGCTGGACGGGAAGGCGATCCGGCGCGTTTATCGCGTGCAGGGGTTCAAGAGCGCGCTCATGCTGGTGAACGCCATCGGGCATCTGTGCGAAGCCGCCTGGCACCATCCCGATCTGGCGCTGTCCTGGGGACGCGTGGAGGTCTCGCTGTGGAGCCACGACGCCGACGGCGTCACGGCGCGCGACCTGGAGCTCGCCAGGCGCATCGAGGACCTGGCGACATGGCGGCCGGGCGCGGAAGGCGGCGCGCTTGAGGGCACGCCCGCCGACCCGCAGCACGCCTATCTGCTCGACGATTGAGGGCGCAAAAAAGCGCCCCTCCGGCATCGCGGAAAGGGCGCTCTTTCAGATTGAAAACGGCAGCCCGCGAGCGGGGCTTGCGCTACTTTTCCTTGTCGGCGGAGCCAGCGCCGGCGTCCGCATCGCGCGCGCCGTGCGAAGCGTGGCCGCCCTTGCGGCCGGCTTCGCTCGCCAGTTCATGGTCGCGCGAAAAGCTCCGCATGGCCGGGCGCACGCTCTGCCCGCCCTTGCGGCCCGCTTCCGCCGCGAGCGACTTGTTGCGCGAAAAGCTGCGCTTTTCCTTCGGCACGCTGGTTCCGCCCTTGCGGGCGATCTGCCGCTGCTTCTCCGGGTCCATCGAAGCGAAGCCTCGGGTCGACTTGCGAGGGGGTTTATCGGTGTCCATGAGCCATCCATTCTCGACGCAAACAGGTTTTCGGCGCAGTCTCTCCCGACAGCATCCCGGCCCGGTCCACGCTCCCGCGGGTTGATCCACGGGCGGGCGCGCCGGCGAGCGAACAAGCCGAAGGTCGAAAGCGCTTTGCCGCCAGGCGCGGTCCCGGCGGCGTATCCCCCCGTAGCCAAGCCTGATGCGGGTCAACCGCAAGCTGCGGCGGAAGTTCCCGGAAAAAAGCAGCGCTTTTAAAAATCTTTTTCTTCGCCGCAAACCCGCGGCCCCGGCCGTCCGTTGCCACAACGAACAGGGGACATCGCATGAACGCCAGACAAGGTTCCGAGGGCTCGCGCGCCACGCCAGGCGCGCGTCGTGAGACGGATTCGTTCGGCCCCATCGAGGTGCCGGCGGACCGCTACTGGGGCGCGCAGACCCAGCGTTCGCTCCAGAACTTCCGCATCGGCGCCGAGCGCATGCCGCTCGCGCTCGTCCATGCGCTGGCGCTGGTGAAGCGCGCGGCCGCGGAGGCGAACGCCGACGCCGGGCTGCTCGATCCCACGATCGCGGGCGCCATCGCGGCCGCCGCGCAGGAGGTCGGCGAGGGCCGTTTCGACGATCACTTTCCGCTGGTGGTGTGGCAGACCGGGTCAGGCACCCAGACCAACATGAACGTCAACGAGGTGATCGCGAACCGCGCCAACGAAGTCATGGGCGGGCGCCTGGGCGAGAAGTCGCCGGTGCATCCGAACGATCACGTCAACATGGGGCAGTCGTCGAACGATTGCTTTCCGACCGCCATGCATGTGGCGGCCGCGCTGGAAATCACCCGCCGCCTGCTGCCCGCGCTGGATGCGCTGACCCATGCGCTGGCCGGAAAGGCGGAGGCGTTCCGGGACGTGGTGAAGATCGGCCGCACGCATTTGCAGGACGCCACGCCGGTGACGCTCGGCCAGGAGTTCTCCGGCTGGGCCTCTCAGGTCGCCTTGGGGGCGGGGCGCGTGCGCGCCTGTCTGCCTCATATCCTCGCGCTCGCCCAGGGCGGCACGGCGGTCGGCACGGGGCTCAACGCCCAAGAGGGGTTCGCGGAGGCTTTCGCGGCGCGCATGAGCGAACTGACGGGGCTCGCCTTTGTGACCGCAGGCAACAAGTTCGAGGCGCTGGCGTCCCACGACGCGCTGGTGTTCATGCACGGCGCGCTGGCGGCCCTGGCCGCAGGCCTGTTCAAGATCGCCAACGACGTCAGGCTTCTGGGCAGCGGTCCCCGCTCGGGCCTGGGCGAACTCAGCCTGCCCGAGAACGAGCCCGGCTCCTCCATCATGCCCGGCAAGGTGAACCCCACGCAGGCGGAGGCGATGACCCAGGTGTGCGCGCGCGTCATGGGCAATCAGACGACGGTGATGTTCGCGGGCTCGCAGGGGCATCTGGAGCTGAACGTCTTCAAGCCCGTCATCGCCGACGCGGTCCTGCAATCCATCCGCCTGCTGGCGGACGCGTCGACGAGCTTCCGGGAGAATTGCGTGGAGGGGATCGCCGCCAACGAGGCGCGCATCGCCGAACTGGTCGGGCGCTCGTTGATGCTCGTCACGGCGCTCGCGCCGCGCATCGGCTACGACGCGGCGGCGGGCATCGCCAAGGCGGCGCACCACAACGGCACGACGCTGCGCGAGGAGGCGGTGGCGAGCGGGCTGGTGAGCGCGGAGGACTTCGACGCCCTGGTGCGTCCGGAGGCGATGCTGCGCCCCGCGCCGCGATGATCACCGGACAGGTTCGGCCCGCAGGCATTGCCGGGTGAGGGCGTCGTAGCGCGCGCGCTCCTCGGCGGTCAGCTTCTCGCTCGTCACCCCGGCCCACAGGTTCGCGGCCTTCGAGTCGCGCACCACGCACGCGCACGCCCGCTCGCATTTCTCCGCCACCGCCCCGATCCTCACGCATTGCGACACGCAGCCGCTCATGAACCGGTCTTCGGCGCTGGCGCGCGGACCCGCGAGGGGCGTCGGCCCGACGGCCTGCGAGGCGAGGAACACGAGCGCGAACAGGACCGGCTGGTGCGCAAGGTAGAAAAGCAGCGAATGGCGTCCGCCCAGCGACAGCCAGCGCCCGATGGGCCCGCCGGACCTCCACGCCGCCAGACGCTCCGGTACGCCATGGGCCAGCAGCGCCTGCGCGCCCGCTAGGCCCAGCAGCGTGAAGCCCGACCACGGAAAGAGCGGGCGCCAATCGTTGGAGCGCGGCTCCACGACGCCAAGGCCCGACCACCATTGCGTGGCCTCGAACGCCGGCCCGCCGATGAGCGCGGGCGCCAGCAGGATCGCCAGCCCGGCCAGCGCCGCGACCGGCCATGGAGCGCGCAGGAACGCGAGCGCCATAACGCTCGCAGCCGCGATGCAATGGAGAATTCCGAAGAAGATGAACGAGTCGGGAAACGCCAGCCATGTGGCCAGCGACACGAGCCCCGCCGCGCCCGCCACGAGCGCGAGCCGCTTCAGGTAGGCGCGCAGGTTCAATCCGCCGCGCGCCGACAAGGCGAGGCTGACTCCCACAAGGGCGAGAAAGCTCGCCGCGATGGCGTTTCCGAACGTCACGAAACGCGGATCGAAGGGCCATTCAGGCGGGATCAGGTTGAAGAACCCGAGGTCCCACGTCAGGTGATACAGCGTCATGGCGGCCAGCGCCGCCCCGCGCGCCGCATCTACGAGCGGGATGCGCGGCGCGCGGCCCGCCCCTGACAGATTACCTGGCGCCATCAGCCCTGAACCGGCCGAAGATCATGTCCGGAGCCGAGGTGTTGTGGCGGGACGCCGTGGTGCGGCCCGCCCAGACTTCCGTGGCGTCCGCGCCCTTGAAATCCATGATGTGCGCCTCGCCCCAGCGCTGCCCGCCCTTGGGCTTCCAGGCGATGCGCGCGGCGTCGTTGTTGCCGTCGGTGATGTACATGGAGCGCAGCGACGCGAACGGCAGGTCGCGCGGCAGGGCGCCCTGGAACGAGACGTCCAGCGCCATGTGTTCGGAATCGAGCGCGTCCATCTTCATGGTCGCCGATCCGCCCCGGGCGAACTCGAGCGTGAAGCTTCTGGCCTGCGCGTCGAAAGTGATGAGCTTGATGTCCACGATGGGGCGCTGCTGCGATTCCACGGGGCCGATGAGGAACGACGAACCGTAGGCGGTCCAGCGCATCTCCGCATACGGCAGCGGGCGGGCGCGCCAGTAGCCGTCCGGCGGATAGACGACGAGCACTTCCTCGGCGCGTTCGCGATGGGTCGTCCACACCTGCATCAGATGCGTGTCGCGGAACGTCTCGTCGATCCCGCGCTCCTTGTCGATAACGCGGATCGGCGTGTTCGCGCCGCGCCAGAACGTGGGGTACGTGTAGGCCACCAGTTGCAGCTCGGGCGTCTCGAAGATGGTGCGCCGCACGGTCTTCTTCACGCCGGTCGCCACCGCCGGATCGCCGCTCATGTCGCAGGCGGTGAAGTCGGGCGCGAAGCGGTCCACGGCGATCATGCCGATATAGGCGGGATGGGCCGCCTGCACCTTGAAGCTCTTCGGCGGCGCGCTCCCTGCGGGCGCCACGAAGTCCACCTGGATGTTGTCCTTCTCGGCGCACAGCACGGGCTCGCTGCGGTTGACGACCGACACCGCCATGTCGTCGGCGTCCGTCGCCTTCGGGGGCGGCGCCGGCAAAGCCGGCTGGGCGAGAGCGGAGGCGTTGAGCAGGAGCGCGAAACAGGCGAAATGAAAGGGCTTCATGCAACCTCGGGCAGGCGTGACTGAGTTGAAGGAACGCTGTTGGCCGCGAGCGCCGCGAAAATCTGCGGCGTCTCGAACTCCTCGGGTATCGCGCAAAGGCCGCTGCGCGCCAGCCTCTCCCCAAGAGCGGGATCGGCGGTGACGACCGCGAACGGAATGGCGACGAGGTAGCCAAGCGTCAGCGGCAGCGACCAGAGCGCCAGGCTCGGCGCCAGCGCGAACGCAACGCCCAGCAGCACGAGCCCAAACAGCGTCTGGGGCCACAGCCCCCGCGCCGCGGTGTCCCACGACAGCGCATGGGCGTCGCGCGCCTGCCCGTTCCAAACCACGGCGCGGCCGAACGCCAGCCCGATCATGAACAGGCTGGTGCGCAGCGTCACCGCCGAGGCGAGCAGGAGCGAGAACGCGATTTCGACCAGCGCGCCCAGCGCGAACCAGGCGGCGCCGCCGTAGCGCGCCACCGCGCCCCGGGTGAGCGCGATGTCCAGAAAGCCCGCCAGCTTGGGGGCCAGATACATCAGCATGAACGCCCCGTAGAGGCCCAGCGCCGAGGCGGCGGGAAACAGCCCCATGTCCTCGCCGTCCAGCGGCTTCAGGGCGCTGAGGGCGATGATCGCCGTCCAGGCCGGAATGCCGATGAACATCGAGATGGCCCAGACGAGCTGGAACCGGCTCATGGGCTGCAGGCCCGGCAGCGCGAGCAGGCGGAAATACTGCATGTTGCCCTGGCACCAGCGCAGGTCGCGGCGGGTGAATTCGAGCAGCGTGGGCGGGTTTTCCTCCCAGCTCTCCACTTCCTGCGGCAGCACCCGCGCCTCGTAGCCGGCGCGGCGCATCAGCACCGCCTCCACCTGGTCGTGCGACATGATCTGCCCGCCCAGCGGCGGCCCGCCGGGCAGCACCGGAAGGTCGCAATGCTCCACGAACGGCGCGATGCGCACCAGCGCGTTATGGCCCCAGAACGGGCCGCAATCGCCCGTCCACCAGGCGCTGCCCATCGTGTAGGGGCGCATGCCGTGGCGCATGCCGAACTGGAAGATGCGCGCGAACGCCGAGCGGCTCGGCGCGCCCACCACGAGGCTCTGCAGGATGCCGATCTTCGGCCACGCCTGCGCGATGCGCACCATGCGCAGGATGGTCGCGCCAGACATCAGGCTGTCGGCGTCCAGCGGCAGCATCAGCTCGTAGCCCGCCCCCCAGCGCGTGCAGAACTCGCGCAGGTTGCCCGCCTTGAAGCCTTCGTTGGACGTGCGGCGGCGATAGTGCAGCCGCTCGCCCGAGGCGCCCTCGCGCGCCCGCCAGGCGGCGAACGCCGCCTCCTCGGCGGTCCCCACGTCCGCCTCGCTGGTGTCGCTGAGCACGAAATACGAGAACGCCGCGCCCTCCCCGGTGGCGTCGAGGCTGGCCTTGACGGCCGCGATGCGCGCGAAGGCGCGGCCCGGGTCCTCGTTGCGCAGCGTCATCAGGACGGCGGTCCTGGTGGTGACGGGCGTGGGCAGGTCGCCTGCGGCCGCGAAGGGCGCGACGGACTCCAGCACGTTTCCGCCGCGATGCAGCAGCCACACGCCGATGAGCGAGTTCCACACGCCCAGCACGCTCCACGGCGCCGCGACGGCGAAGCAGACGAAGATCGCGACGTCGATCCAGCTCCAGCCGCTGGTTCCAAGAATCGACGCCAGCCAGGCCAGCAGCGCCCCCAAGGTCGCAAGATTCAGGAGCGTCACGAACAGGCGTCGGCCAAAAAGCGTCACGCGGCTCTGGACGCCGGCCGGGGTCATATCCACAAGTGGGGCGTTCATGGGTCGCTATGCTCGGTGAGAGGATACGCGGGCGCGGGACGCTCGTTCGAGCGCGACACTAAAGGGAGCCGTCATGCCGGTCGACGCAAAAATAAGCCGTGAAGCTTCGCCGGCAAGGGCCCACGCCCGCGCGCTGTGGTGCGAGGCGCCCGGCCGGGCGAGCCTGCGGGACGCGCCGCTGCCTGCGCTCCGCGCCGGGCAGGCGCTGGTGCGCACGCTGTATTCGGGCGTCAGCCGGGGCACGGAGCGTCTGGTGTTCTCAGGCCGCATCCCCGTCTCCGAGTTCGAATCCATGCGCGCTCCCCTGCAGGAGGGCGCGTTCCCTTTCCCGGTCAAATACGGCTATTGCGCGGTCGGCGTCGTGGAGGACGGCCCCCCCGGCTGGGCGGGCCGCAACGTCTTCGCCCTGCACCCGCACCAAAGCGCCTTCGTGGCCGACGCCGCGATGCTGCGGCCCCTGCCGGACGGGCTCTCGCCCCGGCGCGCGACGCTGGCGGCCAACATGGAGACGGCCCTGAACGCCCTGTGGGATTCGGGCGCGGGGCCGGGCGACCGCATCGTGGTGGTCGGCGCGGGGGTGGTGGGCCTTCTGGTGGGCTATCTCTGCGCGGGCCTGCCGGGGGCGGACGTGACGATGGTCGATCTGGATCCGGCGCGCGAGGGCGTTTGCGCGGCGCTGGGCGCGCGCTTCGTCGGCGCGGCGGACTGGGCCGCCCGCGGCGTCAAGGACGCCGACGTGGTCTTCCACGCCTCCGCCAGCGCGCCCGGACTCGCGCTGGCGCTGGGGGCCGCAGGCCTGGAGGCGAGCGTCGTGGAGATGAGCTGGTACGGCGCGGGCGACGTGCCCGCCCCGCTGGGGGGCGCCTTCCACTCCCGCCGCCTGCGCCTCGTCTCCACGCAGGTCGGCCAGGTCTCGCCCTCCCGCCGCCCGCGCTGGGACTACGCGCGCCGCATGGCCAAGGCGATGGAGCTTCTGGCAGACGACAGGCTGGACGCGCTGATCGACCGCGAAGTGGCGTTCGAGGACATGCCGGAGGCGATGACGGATATTTTCGCCCCAGGCGCCAAGGGGCTTGGCGTGGTGGTGCGGTATTGAGGGTCGGCGGGTCCAGAGCCGCCTCTCCCCTTGCCATCGCGGCCCGTGAGCCTCATCTAGAGCGCTCAACACAGCCAAGGAGCCTCCATGTACGCCGTTGAAGTGCGCGACCACATCATGATTGCGCATTCCTTCAAGGGGGACCTGTTCGGCCCCGCCCAGAAGCTGCATGGGGCCACGTTCGTGGTGGACGTGGCGTTCTACCGGACCGAACTGACCAGCGACGCCGTCGTGGTCGACATCGGCCGCGCCCATGACGCCCTGAAGGCGTGCCTGGGGCCGTTGACGTACCAGAACCTCGACGAGCTGCCGCAGTTCGCCGGCAAGCAGACCACGACCGAATATCTCTCGAAGTACATTTTCGACGCCATGGCGGGGGCGGCGCGCAGCGGCGCTCTGGGGCCGGGCGGCGAGGGCATCGAGAAGATCCGCGTGAAGCTGCACGAAAGCCACGTGGCCCGGGCGTGGTTCGAAGGCCCGGTGGCGTGACGCACACGCCCGTCCGCGCCGTTTTCGCCATTCCGGGCGACCTCGACACGCCCACGGGCGGCTATGTCTATGACCGGCGCGTGCTGGAGCGCCTCGGCGCCCACGGGGTCGAGGCGCGGGTCCTGCCCCTTCCGGGCTCCTATCCGCGTCCCACGCCGCAAGACCTCGAGGCGACCCGCGCGGCCCTCGAGGGCGCGGCGCCGGGCGACGTGCTGCTGGTGGACGGACTCGCCTGGGGGGCCTTTCCGGCCGCTATGGCGGCGCGGGTCGCGGCCCCCATCGTGGCGCTGTGCCACCATCCGCTGGGGCTGGAATCCGGCCTCTCTGCGGCTGACTCGCAAGCCCTGCTGGCCAGCGAGCGCGCCGCCCTGGCGCGCGCCGCCCATGTGGTCGTCACCAGCGCCGCCACCCGCGAGACGCTGGTGGAGCGCCTCGGGGTGGCCCGCGGGACCATCGCGGTGGCGGAGCCGGGCGTCGACAGGGCGCCGCGGGCGCGCGGGGGCGGCGGGACCGTCCTGAACTTGCTGGCGGTGGGCTCTCTCGTGCCCCGCAAGGGCTACGACGTGCTCGTGGAGGCGCTGGCGCCGCTCGCGGCGCTCGCCTGGCGGCTGCGCATCGTGGGCGCGCTGGACCGTGCGCCGGATTGCGTCGCGGACTTGCGGGCGCGCATCGCCCGCGCGGGGCTGAACGAGCGGATCGAACTCATGGGCGCCGCTGGCGACGAGGACCTTGCGGACCTCTACGGGTCGACCGATCTGCTCGTCTCCGCCTCGCGCTACGAGGGCTACGGGATGGTGCTGGCGGAAGCGATGACGCGCGCGCTGCCCATCGTCGCCACCACGGGCGGCGCGGCGGCCGACACGTTGCCGGACGGCGCGGCGCTGAAAGTGCCGCCCGACGACGCCGCCGCGCTGGGCGCGGCGCTGCGCATTGCGCTGACGGAGCCGGGCGCGCGCGCGCGTCTGTCGGCCGGCGCCGCGCGGGCGGCCGAAGCGCTGCCCACATGGGACGACGCGGCCGCCATCGTGGCGCGCGTGCTGCGCGACGTGGCGCGAAAGGAACGCACATGAGCTTCTCGGCGGACTGGCTGGCCTTGCGCGAGCCCATCGACCATCGCTCGGTCAGCGCCAGCCTGCGCGCCAGCGTCGCGCAGCGGTTCGCGGCGCGCGACGGCCTGCATGTTGTGGACCTCGGTTGCGGCTCCGGATCCAACCTGCGCGGACTTGCGCCGCACCTGGGAGCGCGCCAGCGCTGGACGCTGGTGGACTGGGACTCAGGCCTTCTCGCCCACGCACGCGCGGCGCTCGCGCAATGGGCCGACGATGCGCAGCAAGACGGCGCGCAAGACGACGGCGCGCTGTCGATCATGAAAGACGGCAAGCGCATTGACGTGCGCTTCCGGCAGGCCGACCTCGCGCGGCGTCTGGAGAGCGTGCTCGATCCCGCGCCCGACCTCGTCACCGCCGCCGCGTTCTTCGACCTTGTCTCGCCGGAATGGATCGAGGGGTTCTGCAAGGCGCTCGCGGCGCGGGGCCTTCCGCTCTACACGGTGCTCACCTACGACGGCCGGGAGACCTGGGAGCCGCCCCACGCCGGCGACGCCGCGATGCTGGCCGCGTTTCACGCGCACCAGCAAAGCGACAAGGGCTTTGGCCCAGCCGCCGGCCCGCGCGCCGTCCAGGCGCTGGCGGGGTCGCTGGCCGCTAACGGCTACCGCGTGGCGCGCGAACTCTCTCCCTGGCGGCTTGGCGCATCGGATTTCGCGCTCATGAGCGAGCTTGCGAAAGGCGCGGCCGGCGCGGTTCTCGAAACCGGGCGCCTGGAGCCCCGCGAGGTCGCCGCATGGCTGGCGGCGCGCACCCCTGCGGCTTCGTGCAGCATCGGCCATGAAGACGTGTGGGCGACGCCCGGTTAGGTCAGCCGCCCCAGCTTCTGGGCAGCATGCGCCACAGAACCGTGTCCTTGTCGACGAACGTGTGCTTCAGGGCCGCGCCGATGTGGACGAGCACCAGCCCGGCCATCGTCAGCCCGCCGACGAAGTGCGCCCGCTGGAGGGCCTCGAACAGCGCCTTGTCCTCATGCACGAGGTGCGGCAGCGTGAACAGGCCGAAGACCGAGACGTCGACCGGGTACGCCGAGGTCATCAGCCAGCCGACGACCGGCTGCGCGATCAGCAGCGCGTAGAGGGCGTAATGGACGGTCGTCGACGCGACGCGCTCGAAGCGCGTGAGGCCGGCGGCCGCCGCGGGCGCGCCGTAGGCGATCCGCGCCGCCACGCGCCAGAGCGCGAGCGCGAAGACCACGACGCCGAAGGAGCGATGCATGTTGAACAGCAGGTTCTGCAGCGCGCCTTCGCCGATGTTGACCATGACGATCCCGGCGGGGATCAGCCCCAGCACCAGCACCGCCGTCACCCAGTGCAGCGTCTTGCTGACCGGCGCGTAGTGCAGGGGACGATTGTGCGGGTTCGTGCGCAGGCTGGTTGAGGTCATCGTGGAGCCCCGGCGGTTCAGGCCTTGAGATCGCAATCGAACAGGACGTCGCCGTCCGCAAACGGCCAGACGCGCACAGGCGGCCGCAGGGCGTGCTTCAATTGCGCGATGGGCGCGAGATCGAGCCCCTGCTTGCCGGAGCCGATGATGACCGGCGCGACGAGCACATGCAAGCGGTCCATGGCGCCCGCGTCGATGAAGTGCGAGATGGTCTGCGCGCCGCCCTCCACAAGGATGCGCCGCAAGCCGCGTTCGAACAGCGCTTGCGCGATGGCCCTGGGGCACAGCCGCCCCTCGGCGCGCGCCAGCACGATCACCTCGTCGCACCCGGCGGGCGTCGCGCGCTCGTGGGCGGATATGACGATGCGCCGCGCGCCGTCGTCCGCGAGCCAGCGGCCTGTCGCGGAGGTTCGCCCGTTCGGATCCAGCACCACGCGGGCGGGGCTTGCGCCGGGAGCGCGGCGCACGTTGAGTTGCGGATCGTCCGCCGCGATCGTGCCCGCGCCCACCAGCACCGCGTCCACCGCGGCCCGCAGGCGATGCAGGTGGTCGAGCGCGCAGGCGCCGTTGATGTAGCGCGAGTCTCCCGTCAGCGTCGCGATGCGCCCGTCCAGGGACTGTCCCAACTGGCCGACCACGAACGGCCTGCCGGGAGGCGCATCGTGCAGTGATCTAAAAATAGCCGTATACGTATCTGAACTGTTGGCTTCGTCAGCGAACGACGGGGACGGAAGCGCCTGCTGCGGCGGGACCATGAAGTCTCCTGGAGAAATTTACCAATTTGCGCTATGGAACCGTGACAGGGCGTGTCTACTTAACCGTCCGCCAGATTTGGCTCCCTTGCGCTCAAGCCAGTCGAGGATCGTGTGTCCGAGAACAAGACTATACTAGGGATGGACGGCGGGGCGAACCAGATCGCCGTGGATCGCGTCATTTCTGAATTGCGTTCGGGCCGCCCGGTTCTCGTCCATGCGGGACGCTCCCACGTCATGGTGGTCGGTGTCGAGTCCCTTGATCCTCGCCTTGCGGCGCGCCTCAACGCGCTCGCGCGCGGCCGCTCGCGCCTCGTGCTGCCCGCCCCGCGCCTGCGCCGCCTCGGGCTGGAACGCACGGAGCCGGGCGTCATCGCGCTCCCCACCATCGATCTTGCGCGCGTCGCGTCGCTGTCGTTTGAAACCGGCGCCCGTTTCGACGCGCCCGTTGCGGCCCTGTCGGCGCTGGACCGCGCGGCGCTGGAGATCGTGCGCCTTGCGCTCATCCTGCCGGCCGTCGTCGTGCTGCCCGTCACCGCGAAGGCGGCGGCCGAATCCGGCCTGCTGATGGCGGAAGCGGCGGCCATCTTCGAATATCGCGGCCGCAGCGCCGTCGTCATGTCCATCGTGGGCCGCGCGCCCGTCCCGCTGGAAGGCGCGCCCGACACCGAGTTCGTGGTGTTCCGCGGCGGCGAAGGCCTGCGCGACCAGGTGGCCATCGTCATCGGCAAGCCTGACTTCTCCAAGCCCGTCACGGTGCGCCTGCACTCGGCCTGCCTCACGGGCGATCTGTTCGGCAGCCTCAAGTGCGATTGCGGCGACCAGCTGCGTCACACGGCCCAATTCATGGCGCAGAACGGCGGCGGCGTGCTGCTGTATCTGGACCAGGAAGGGCGCGGCAACGGCCTGTCCAACAAGATGCGCGCCTACAAGCTTCAATCGCAGGGCTTCGACACGTACGACGCCGACGAGGTGCTGGGCTTCGACCACGACCAGCGCGCGTTTGACTTCGCGGCCGAAATGCTGAAACAGCTTGGCGTCGCCAGCGTCCGGGTCATGACCAACAATCCGGTCAAGATCGCGGCCCTGCGCGCCGCGGGTCTCGAGGTGGCGTCCGACCAGCGTATCCTGGGTCGCATGAACGATCATAACGTGCGCTATCTCGCCTCGAAACGCGATCGCGCCGGTCATTACATCGACGTGGATCAGCTCACCGTTTATGGCGCAGGAAACGATTAGGCCGGACCCGGCGCAGGCCGCTTCCAAAGACAATTTCGAGCAAGCGAAACGGCCGGGCGACGTCTCGGCCGTTCTGCTGTCGTTCGTGCTGTTCGGCGCCGGGGCGCTGTTCTTCGCATGGCCGTGGCTCTCGGGCGCGGTCACCATTCCGTGGGACGCGAAGGCGCACTTCTATCCCCAGCTCGCCTTCCTGGCGCGTTCGCTGCACGAAGGGCAGTCGCCGTTCTGGACGCCCAACGTGTTTGGCGGCCATCCGCAGATCGCCGATCCGCAATCGCTCATCTTCTCGCCGCCGCACCTGCTGCTCGCCCTGTTCGACTCCGCCCCGTCCTTCGTGGCGTTCGACGCGGTCGTGTTCGCCATGCTGGCGCTCGGCGGGCTTGCGATGATGATGCTGTTTCGCGATCGCGGCTGGCATCCCGCCGGCGGGCTCGTGGCTGGGCTCGTGTTCGCCTTCGGGTGTTCGAACGCGTGGCGCATCCAGCACGTGGGACAGGTGCTGAGCCTTGCGTGGTTCGCCGTCGCCCTCTGGCTGCTGCTGCGCGCCATCGACCGGGCGTCTGTTCTGTGGGGCGCCTTGGCGGGGCTCACGGCCGGCCTGATGGTCGTGGGGCGCGACCAGGTGGCGTGGCTCTGCACGTTCATCCTCGTCCTCGTGGCCGCCTGGCGGATCGTCGAGGGCGGGCTCGCCTGGCGCCGCCTGCGGGCGCTCATCGCGCCGCTCGGGGCCGGGGTCCTCGTCGGCGCCCTCGTGATCGCGCTCCCCATCGCGTTGACGCTGGCGCTCGCCGCGCAGTCCAACCGCGCGGCGATCACCTTCGAGGGCGCGGCGGGCGGCTCGCTTCACCCGGGCGCGTTCTTCACGCTGGTTTCCGCCAACCTGTTCGGCGTCGACGGGCCGTTCGCGGACTATTGGGGGCCGCCGAACCCGGCCTTCTGGGGCGCCAACAATCTCGCGCTCGCCCGCAACATGGCGGACGTCTACGTCGGCGCCCTGCCGTTCGTGGCGCTTGTGTGCGTGGGCCTGCTGCGCGCCGGCCTGCTGGCGCGCGAGGCGCGCGTGTTCACCCTCGCGGCTCTGGCGATGACGCTCTATGCGCTGGGCCAGTACACGCCGGCGTTTTCCTACGCGTTCCACATTCCCGGGTCCGATCTCTTCCGCCGTCCGGCGGACGCCACCTTCCCGCTCGGCGCTCTGCTGGCCGTCGTGGCTGGCTATCTCGCGCACCGGCTCGCGTCGGGAGACTGGCGCGCGTCGCGCCGGGGCGCGGCGCTTGATCTGGCGGCGGTCGCGCTGGCGTTCGGCGCCTGCGTGTACGTGGCGTTCGACAAGGGCCGCCTGTCGCAGGCGGCGCCCGCGCTGGCCTACACGGCGGGGTGGCTGGCGGCGGGCC
>JAQGJX010000113.1 GCA_028290405.1 Hyphomicrobiales bacterium | reverse complement strand
GGCTTCGCCCGTCCGGGAAAGTGGAGCGTGCGGACGCCACGCCGCAAACAAAAAAACGCCCGGCGTTTCCACCGGGCGTTCGCATGAAAGCAGGCGGCGCTTACTTCGGCAACCCGCTCGAGGCGATCAGCTGATCCTCAAGCTTGCCCAGCAGCTGCATGGTCGCCAGCGCGTCGGCCACGGAGCAATTGGGCGCGCGCTTCTCGGTGATCGCCGCGATGAACTCGCGGTCCTGGTTCTCGAAGCCGTTCATGGACGGGGCGACGCCCGCGAGATCGATCTTCTTGCCGAAGCCGTCCGTCAGGTCGTCGTAGAACGAGATCCACGTTCCCTTGTCGCACATGTAGCGATAGGGCGAGCCGATCGGGCCTTCGTCGTTGAAGGACAGCGACAGCACGCAGACCGAGCCCTTCGGCGTCTTCATCACGATGCCCATGTCCATCGCGATCTTCAGTTCGGGATGGTAGGGGCCCTGCACCGCGTAGGCTTCCGATACCTTTTCGCCTGTCTGGTAGGAGAACAGGTCCACCGTGTGGCAGGCGTGGTGCCAGAGCAGGTGGTCCACCCACGAGCGCGGCTGGCCCAGGGCGTTCATGTTGGTGCGGCGGAAGAAGTGCGTGTGGGCCTGCATCTGCTGCAGGAACACGCCCTCGTTGCGCAGCTTGTTGTTCATGTACTGGTGGCTGGGGTTGAAGCGGCGCACGTGGCCCGCCATGGCGGTGACGCCAGTTTCCTGCTGCACGCGCACGATGCGCTCGGCGTCCGCCACGCTGTCGCACATCGGGATTTCGATCAGCACGTGCTTGCCGGCGCGCATGGCCGTCTCGGCCTGGTCGGCGTGGATCTGCGTCGGGCCGGTGATGATGACGGCGTCCACGTCCGCGCGGGTCACGGCGTCTTCATAGCTCGTGACGGCGGTGGGGATGTTGTACTCGCCGGCGAACTTCTGAGCGCCCTCGGTCGTGCGGCTCTGGACGACGGTGATCTCGGCGCCCGGAATGGCCTTCAGGGCCTTCGCGTGGGCGTTCGCCATGGCGCCGTTGCCGCTGATGCAGAATCTCATGGGACGTTCCTCTCGCTGGTTTGAAATCCGTAGCGGCGCATAGCACGATTGATCGGCCTGCGGAATGCCCGCCGCAATCCGCGCAGCCGTTGCGTCCGTAAGCTGTCCGAAGGAGCGACAGATGGAAAACGGCGGCGTGGCGGCGGTGATCGGGGCGGGCGGCGGCGTGGGGGCGGCGCTGGTCGCGGCTCTGCAAGAGCAGGGCGCCTATTCGCGGGTGATCCCGCTCAGCCGCGGCAGCGCGCCGGCGCTGGACCTGACCGACGAGGCCAGCATCGCGGCGGCCTGCGCGCATCTGGCCGGGCAGGGCGAGCTTCGGCTCGCGATCGACGCCACGGGCTTCCTGCACGACGCGCGCTTTTCGCCGGAAAAGAGCCTGCGCCAGCTTGATCCCGCCCACATGGCCCAGGCGTTCGCGGTGAACGCGATCGGGCCCGCGCTGCTCATGAAGCATCTGCTGCCGCTGGCCCCGCGCACCGGCCGTTTCGTGTTCGCCAGCCTGTCGGCGCGGGTGGGCAGCATCGGCGACAACCATCTGGGCGGCTGGCACTCCTACCGGGCGTCCAAGGCCGCGCTGAACCAGTTCATGCGCACGGCTGCGGTGGAGCTGGCGCGCACGCGGCCGGAAGCGATCTGCGTCAGCCTGCACCCGGGCACGGTGGAGACGAAGCTCTCCTCGCCCTTCGCCCGCAGCGGGCTGGACGTGCGGCCGCCCGAGACGGCGGCGCGGGAGTTGCTGGACGTGATCGCGAACCTCACCCCCGCGCAGACCGGCGGGTTTTTCGACCACAAGGGCCTCGCGGTGCCGTGGTGAGCGGACCGCGCGCGTCCCGGCGCGCAGCCCTGCGGCTTATTCCGCCGCGAGCGCCTGCGGCAGGGGCTCGTTTTGCAGCAGCAGCACGGCCCCGCCGGTGTTGGAGACCGGCACGTGGTAGGCGCTGCTCACCTTCGACACGCGGCCCGTAAGGGCGCCGCGCATGGCGATCCAGCACATCAGCTCGACGCCCTGGGAGCCCGCCTGTTCGATCAGCTCCTTGTTGGAATAGCGGGTGAGCGCTTCGGGATCGCTGACGATCTTGTCGAGGCAGAGCTGGTCGAACGCCTTGTTGATGAAGCCCGCCCGCGTGCCGTCGAGCTGGTGCGACAGCCCGCCCGTGCCGACCACGACGATCTTCTCCGCGCCGGGCCATGAATCGAGCGCTCGGCCGATGGCCTGCCCGAGCTTCCAGCAGCGCAGCGCGCTGGGCAGCGGATGCTGCACGGAATTGATGGTGATGGGCACGGTGCGCACGGGCCAATTGGCTCCCGCGTCCGGGTACATCAGCTTCAGCGGCAGCGCGAAGGCGTGGTCGACCAGATGCTCCTGGCAGGTGGTGATGTCGAACTCGTCGGCTACGAGGCTCTCGATGAGATGCCACGACAGCGCGGCGTGCCCGGGAAACGGCGGCAGCACCGGGATGCCCCAGCCCTCGTCGGCGTTGCGGTATTCCTCGGCGGCCCCCACCGCGAACGTCGGCATCTTGTCGAGGAAGTGGCTCAGGCCGTGATCGTTGTAGATGACCACCGCGACGTCCGGCTTCTCGCGCGCCAGCCACTCGTGCACTGGGTCGAACGCGTTGAAGAACGGGCTCCAGTACGGGGTCCGCTGCAGGCCCTTGGCGATGGCCCCGCCGATGGAGGGCACGTGGGAGGTTGCGAATCCGCCGATGACGTTCGCCATGACTAGTTTCCCTGCGCCACGAGATGATCCTTGAACGCGTCCAGCGACATGCCCGTCTGCTGGGCGCCGATGTCCTGCACGCTCAGGCCGAAAATGCGGGCGAACTTCGCCAGGTAGTAGACGTTGCCGCCCGCCGCGATCAGCGCCAGCACGTTGCGCGCGCGAATCGCCTGCCGCTGGGCGTCGGTGAGGCCGTAGCGCTCCATGTAGCCTTCCTCATCGGCCCTGAAGGCCTCGCGGTTGGCGCCGTCGTTGAAGGAAAAGCACATCTTGTTGAGGGCGTAGCCCCTGCGCGCCTCGTCGCCGCCGAAGATAGGCGTGCCCGGTATCGTGAACTGGCTCATGGTGTCGCTCCATCGATGCAGGGCACAGTGCGGCGACGGGGAGCGAGGGGCATTGATGCGCATCAACGTGGCGGGAGGGGTGTGAAGGCCCAGCTTGACGCGGATCAAAAGGGCGCGCCGGCCTGTGCGCCTTTCGGACCGCTTGCTTTGCGCGCGCCAGAGATTAAGCTCGCTGGCATGGCGATTGCCTGAAAACGGCCGGGAACGCGGCCGGATACGACGCCGCAGGGCACTCAACAGGGGAATACGATGAGCGTCAGGACCATGAAGCTTGCTTTCGCAGCGGCTGCCGTTTTTGTAGGCGGATCGCTTCACGCGTCTGCCCAAACAGCAGTCAAATTCGCTCTGGACTGGAAGTTCGAGGGCCCCTCGGCGCCTTACTTCGTCGCCATCGACAAGGGCTATTACAAGGCTGAAGGCCTCGACGTCACCGTCGACACCGGCCCGGGCTCCGTGGCGGGCATCTCGCGCGTCGCCGCCGGCACCTATCCGCTCGGCTTCTTCGACATCAACTCGCTGGTGAAGTTCCGCGACCAGAACCCGGACCAGAAGGTCCAGGCGGTCATGATGGTCTATGACGTGCCGCCCTTCGCGATCGTCAGCCTAAAGAAGTCCGGCATCAACGCTCCCAAGGACCTGGAAGGCAAGATTCTCGGCGCGCCTGCGCCTGACGGCGCCTTCGCCCAGTGGAAGGCCTTCGTGAAGGCCAACAAGTTCGACGACTCGAAGGTGAAGATCGACAACGTCGGCTTCCCGGTGCGCGAGCCCATGCTGGCGCAGGGCAAGGTGGACGCCATCACGGGCTTCTCCTTCTCGTCCGTGTTCAACCTGATCCAGAACAAGATTCCGGCCTCCGACATCTCCGTCATGCTGATGTCCGACCATGGCCTGGTGCTCTACGGCAACGCCGTCATGGTGAACCCCGAGTTCGCCAAGGCGAACCCGAAGATCGTCGCCGGCTTCGTGCGCGCCACCATCAAGGGCTTCATCGACACGGCCAAGAACCCCGAAGAGGCCATCAAGTCCGTCATGAAGCGCAACGAGACGGCGGACCTGGCCACCGAGCTTGACCGCCTGAAGATGGCGCTGAAGGACAACATGGTCACCCCGTGGGTGAAGGCGAACGGCGTGGGCGGCGTGGACGTGGCGCGCCTCACCAAGTCCATCGACCAGATCGGCGATACGTTCGAATACAAGAACAAGCCGACCGCGGCCGATATCTTCACCAGCGAGTTCCTGCCGCCTGCGGCTGATCGCAAGCTCTGACAACGGAGCTGGGGGCGTGATTCATCTCGACGACGTTTCGCTGGCTTACGCCGGGCGAACCGGACCGGTGCTGGCCCTCGAGGGGACCAGCATCAAGGTCGCCAAGGGCGAATTCGCCGCGGTGGTCGGCCCGTCCGGCTGCGGCAAGTCCACACTCATGAAGCTCGTCACCGGGCTCGTGAAACCCACCAAGGGCGCGGTGGCGGTCGACGGGTCCCCCGTCACCGGCCCCGTGAAGCTCGCCGGCATGGCGTTCCAGAACGCCAACATGCTGCCGTGGCGCACCGTCATCGAAAACCTGATGCTGCCGCTGGAGATCGTCGAGCCCTATCGATCGAACTTCCGGTCGAAAAAGGCGGAATATCGCGAGCGGGCCGAAACGCTGCTCGACACGGTGGGGCTGAAAGGCTTCGGCGACCGCTTTCCGTGGGAGCTGTCGGGCGGCATGCAGCAGCGCGCGTCGCTGTGCCGTTCGCTCATCCACGAACCGGCGCTGCTGATGCTGGACGAGCCTTTCGCGGCGCTGGACGCGTTCACCCGCGAGGAGTTGTGGTGCGTTCTGCGCGACGTGTGGCAACGGCTCGGTTTCACGGTCGTGCTGGTCACCCATGACCTGCGCGAAGCCGCCTTCCTGGCCGACACCATCCACGTGATGAGCGCGCGCCCGGGACGCATCATCGAGACGCGGCGCGTGGACTTCGCCCGCCCCCGCAGCCTCGACGTCTGCTACGAGCCGCCGTTCCAGGAGCTGGTCCTGGCCCTTCGCAACAAGATTGCGGAGGTCCGCAGCGCATGACAAACCGGCAGATCGAAACCCTCGCGCCGTGGCTCTTCACCCTCGGGCTGTTCGTGTTCTGGGAGCTGGCGTGCCGGCTCTTCAACGTGTCGAGCGTCATTCTCCCGGCGCCCAGCGAGATCTTCGCCGCCATGGTGAAGTACTCGAGCCCGCTGCTGAAGAACTCCTTCGTCACCCTGTGGACCACCGTCGCGGGCTTCCTGCTCGCGGTGGGCTTCGGCCTGCTGCTCGGCCTGTTCGTGGGCTGGTCGCGCACCATCTATCGCGGGCTCTATCCCGTGATGATCGGCTTCAACTCCATCCCCAAGGTGGCGGTCGTGCCGATCCTGGTGCTGTGGTTCGGCATCGGCGAGGTTCCGGCGATCCTCACGGCTTTCCTGATCTCGTTCTTCCCCATCGTGGTGAACGTGGCGACAGGACTTGCGACCATTGAGCCGGAGCTGGAGGACGTGTTGCGCGCGCTGGGCGCCTCCAAGCTGGACGTGATGCGCAAGGTCGGCATTCCGCGCTCCATGCCGTACTTCTTCGGCTCCCTGAAGGTCGCTATCACGCTCGCGTTCGTGGGCGCGGTCGTGTCGGAGACGCTGGCGTCGAACGCGGGCCTCGGCGCGCTGATGACGCAGGCGGGGTCGAACTTCCAGATGCCGCTGGTCTTCGCCGGGCTTCTGGCGCTCGCCATCGAGGGCATCGGCATGTACGCCGTCACGGCCTGGATCGAGGCGCGCATGACCGGCTGGGCCATTCGCTCGCAGCAGAGCGCCGCCGGGTAGGGCGGGGCCGCCGACATGGACTGCGGGCGCCGCGCCCGCAGTTCTGGCTTCCCGCGCCCATCGACATGGGCCTGAGAACGCGGCATGTTGAGCCCCGACAGGAGTTCCACATGCCCGTTTCACGCGCCAGCGTGCCGACGACATCGGCCGCCAAGTACATGATCCAGTTGTGCAAGCACTGGGGCCACCGGCTCGCGGTCGACTACAATGAGACCACCGGAAAGGTCGTGTTCGACGACGACCGCAAGTGCGTGTTCCACGCGACGCCCGAGACCCTGGAACTGGAAATCGAGACGGCGGACGAGGAGCAGCTTGCGCGCACGCAGAACACCGTCGTGGTGCACCTGAACCGCTTCGCCTTCCGCGAGCCGTTCGAGAATGTGGAATGGCGCCGGCTGCAGTAGCTTTCGCTAACCTTCCCGCGCAAGAGCCGCGCGCCGCCGCGTGATGGCGAGCCGCGCATTGTCCACCGCCAGCGCATAGAGCGCCACATCCTCCGGCTGCATCTCGCCTGCGCGGTGTTCGTTCACGAGGCGCTCCACCACAGCGTCCAGCTCATCGTCCAGACGCTCCAGCTCGGCGGCGTCGGCCACGCGCACGGCGCTGATAAAAGTGGCGACGCGCCGCAGCTTGTCAGCGCTGTCCGCTGGCCGCATGCGGGACGCGAGCCATGTGGCGCCGGACCCCAGGAGCCCAAGAAGCGCCGAGCCGATCCAGAACATGCTTTCAAACCGGTCAAACAGGCTTGGTTGCTCGCCGTCGAAATAGGCGCGCGCGCCGGGATGGACCGGATACGATGGCGCATCGGTGTCCGGCGCCTCGATGCTGATCGCGGCGGAGTTCGTCGCCAGAATGCGGGCCTTGGCCTGGAAAAGCCGTCGCGTCATTTCACCGGCCAACATGTTGGACATGGACTGGCTGGCTATGAGCCGCCACGTGACGCCCAGCGTCGTCACCGCTTCTTCCGGCCGGGGCGTGGCGCCGCCGAAGGAGCCCTGAGGTATCTCCGAGTCCTCGAAGCGGCCGTCCTGCTTCGCCAGCGCCTCCGCCTCATCTATGCCGATCACGTCCGGTGGTTTCTTCGTCGCCCTGGCGATAGACGCGAATGCGTCGGCTGCGCGGCCGGGCCCCGGCGTCCCCACCACGAACACAGCGGCGATTTTGCGTTGGGCGATCGCAGGCCCGACCTCTCCCGCCTCCATCGGCGTCCGCATGACGCTCTCTGGGGCAAGTCCGTAGAAGCGCAGCACGCGATCCAGAATGGCTGCGTCCTCCGGCGGGCCCGGCAGGATCGCGACGGTGCGGCCCTTGAGGTTCTGGAAGCTTTCAAGCGGCGAGCCTGCGGGCGCCAACAGGAACACACGGTCCGTGCGGAAATTCGCCAAGGTCTGTCCCCGCGCCGGCAGGGCGATGTCGGACCGCACGAGGGCGACGCTGGCCGCGCCCGAATCGAGAGCCCGCGCGGCCTCCAATGAATCCTGCACAGGCACGCGCTGAAGCGTGATCCAGCTCGTTTCAGATCCAATCTCACGCCCAAGGTCCTGCAGCAGTTTTTGCCCGGCTTCCCCCACGGGCGGCACGGCTACCCGGACTGGCGCCGACCAAGCGCGCACGGCTATGTAGGCAAGCGCCATGCAACTCGCGATCGCGAGCAGGACGGCCAATATCTTCCAGATCCGGGGCATGTCCGCTCCAGCGCGTACATTGCGAGCGACAAGCGTGCGCTGGCTAGTTCCCTTGAGGGAGACTTGGGGCGGGGCGAGGCACGGCTTTAGCCGGTCCGCCCACGCCCCACCCTGTCTTTCAAGCGGCGGAAGCGGTCGCGCCCGTCACTTCGTCTTGCGGTAGACGAGCAGGCTCTCGTACATGCCGACCTTCTCGACCGGCTGTTCCTTCTCCCATTCGGCGATGACCTTGGCGGCCGTCTCGAACGCGAAGGACTTGGTGTAGAACACGATGTAGCCGCCCTTGCGGGTCTTCTCGGTCAGCATGTCGGCCACCTGACGGTCCGTCAGCGCGCCATAGAGGTCGTTCTTCTCGGTGCGGAACTCGCACAGGTGGAAGAGCGCCACCACGTCCAGCTCGGGCAGGAGCCGCTTGTCGAGCTGGTAGATGTCGCCGAAGAACGTCTTGTAGGTTTTCTCGACCTCCGGCCGCTCGATGGCGAGCTGGATGAAGGTTTCGTATTCCTGCGGCGCCGCGGTGATGCCCAGCACGCAATTGTTGCTGCCGTTCTCGGCGGTGCGGATGCCCACGATGTGGTGCCCGCCCGTCCCGAAATGGAAGATCGAGGCGTTCCTGATGTCGGTCTTTTCAAGCCAGTCGCAGAAATGCACGTCGCACGGGCATTCGTCGACCCGCAGGTCCCAGAACGCGTCCCAGTAGTGCAATTTTCCGCTTTCTTGCGCCGCCATGGAAATCTCCCTTCCAGTTGAACCTTCTGCCGGACTTCGCCGGTCTTAGCTGACCGCCGCGAGCGCAGGGCGCGCCGCGGGGCCGGTCTCCACCAGGACGTTCTCGCCCTCGCTGGATTTCTGCAAATACAGGTGTCTTTGGAAACGCTCCGGGGCGGGGGGCCGCGCGCCGACCAGCAGGATCGTGGCGTGCGGGCAGGCCGCGAACAGCGCGTCCAGCATGAGGCCCTGGCTGGCCTCGTCGAAGGGCGACAGCGCGTCCTCCAGAATGACGATGTCGGGCCGCTGCACGAACAGCCGCGCGAACGCGAGCCGCTGGCGCTCGCTGGCCGACAGCGCCTGGTCCCAGCGCGCCACGTCGTCGAGCCGCTCCGTGAGCCGCTCCAGCCCGCACGCGTTCAGGGCGGCGCGCAGGTCTTCGGCCGTCTCCCCGTTGGGCGGCTGGGGGTAGGTGAGCGTCTCGCGCAGGGAGCCGGAGGGCAGGAAGGGCGTGGACGACAGGATGTTGAGGCTTCGTCCGGCGGGGGTGAGGATGCTTCCCGCGCCCCATCCCCACAGGCCCGCGATGGCGCGCACCAGCACGCTCTTGCCGGCGCCTGCGTCGCCGCCGAGCCAGACCTTGGAGCCATGGCGGATCGTCACGTCGGCGCTGTCCATCACCACGCGGCCGGTCTGGTCCGTGAGTTGCAGTCCTTCCAGGCGAATGTCGTCGCCCGGCGAGTCGCCGCGCACCACTTGCGACTGCCCGGCCGCGGTGGATGCGTCGATCGCCTGATAGGATTCCTCCAGCTCGACCACGCGCCGCGCGGACGCGAACCATTCCGCGATGCCCCGGTAATTGTCCACGAGCCAGGAGATGGCCACCTGAACCTGCGCGAAGGCGGACGCGAGCTGCATCACTTCCCCCAGCGTCAGGTCGCCGCTGAGATACTTGGGCGCGCACAGGACGAGAGGCACGACGGGCACCAGCGCGCCGTTGGCGTTCATCACCCACGTGACGTTGCCGTGCTGGCGCACCACGGCCATCCAGGTGCGCACGAGGTCGGAGTAGGTGGATCCGAGGCGGCGGCGGGCGTCGGTCTCGCCGCGCGCCATGATGACGCCCTCGGCGTTCTCGCGCAGGCGGATCATTTCAAAGCGGAAACGCGCCTCGGCCTCGTTCTTGGCGGCGGCCGCGCCCGACAACCGGCGCCCGACCACGGGAATTAGCGCCGACATCACCGTGCCGTATGCAATGGCGCCCAGCACCATGAAGGCAGGGATGGTGAGCGCGTAGCCCCCCAGGGACACGTTCAGCGAGCCCCCGACGGACCAGAGGATGCCGGCGAACGTCGCTGCCGCCAGCACGGCGGTGAACAGCCCGATGGCGAAGTCCGTCAGCGGCTCGGTGGCCATGCGCACGTCGTCGGAGATGCGGTACTCCGGGTTCTGCATGGGGCTGTCGGCGGCGGTCAGCCGGTAGAATCGCTGGTTGGACAGCCAGCCGTCCAGCAGCCGGGCCGTGCACCATTCGCGCCAGCGCACTTGCAGCCGCTCGCGGCTAAGCACGATCCCCACGCCCACCGCGGCCACGCACAGGAACAGGCCGCCGAACGCCCCCACGGCCGAGGCGGCAGCCCAGGCGTCGCGACGCTCTAGAGCGTCAAAAAACCATCTGTTCCAATGGTTTGTAGCGACATCCACAAGTAGTTTAAGAACAAGGCAGCCCGCGAGGGCCGCCGTCAGCCGCCACGCGAGACGGGCCGACTCCCCGGTCCAGAAGCCGCCTGCGAACCGGTTGAAACGTAACGCCATTGCGCGGTCGAACCCGAGCGGGGCAGAAGCTTCCGGCTGGTTTTCCCCGCTATCAGGCATGTCTCTCCCGTATTGTCTCGCCCGCGCTTTCACGCTGGTTCAAGATTAGTCGGAAGTTGTACAGTTTGGAAAGTGCGCTGCTCCCGTTTATTCGTCCGCCGGCAGGCCGCTTGCTCGCGCCGGCCGCCTCTTGCGCCCTTCGACTCGACGCGCCATCTGTCTCGTGCGAGAGGTGTGTTGCGTTGCACTCGCGACATGTCGGGCAACCCCTCTCGGGCCAAAGGTCCATGAACCAGCAAATTCACCTCCCGCCAGACCTTCCCGCTCCCCACACGCCGCGCCATGGCGGATTCGGATCGGGCATTCGCACGTGGTTCCTTACGGGACTCATCATCGCCGGTCCGCTGACGGTCACCGCCTGGATCGTGCTTTGGTTCATCAACACGGTCGATTCCTGGATCAAGCCGCTCGTGCCGGTGTGGATGTGGCCGGACGGCTACCTGCCCGTGCAGGTGCCGGGCATCGGCGTGGTGATCGCGTTCCTGGGCCTCACGCTGCTGGGCTTCCTGGCGGCGAACCTTGCGGGCCGGACGCTGCTCAAGATCGGCGAGATGATCCTCGATCGGATGCCGGTGGTGCGCGGCATCTACAAGAGCGTGAAGCAGATTTTCGAGACCGTCTTCTCCCAGTCGGGCACCGGTTTCCGGCGCGTCGGCCTCGTGGAGTTCCCCACCAAGGGCATGTGGTCGATCGTGTTCATCTCGTCGCCGCCGTCGCCCACCATGGCGGCGCACCTGCCGGGCGGGGCGTACATTTCCGTCTTCCTGCCGTGCACCCCCAACCCTACGACGGGCTTCTATTTCTACCTGCCGGCCGAGGACGTGGTGGAGATTTCGCTGACTCCCGAGGAGGCCGCCAAGCTCATCATGTCCGCCGGCCTGATCCAGCCCGAGACCCAGCAGAAGCTGGGCGCGCTGGCCAGCCAGGCGCGCGGCGACGCTCCCACGCCGGTCTCCTGACTCAGCCGGCGCGCAGCAGCCGCGCGGCTTCCTCGCGGCCGAACAGGTAGAGCAGGGCGCGCAGCGCCTGTCCGCGCTCGCTCTTCAACTCCGGATCGCGGGCGAAGACGAGCTGGGCGTCGTCGCGGGCCACGCTCAGCAGGTCCGCATGCACCTCCAGCCGGGCGAGGCGGAACCCCGGCGCGCCGGACTGGCGCGAGCCCAGCACCTCGCCTTCGCCCCGCAGGCGCAGGTCTTCCTCGGCGATCCTGAACCCGTCCTCCGTCTCGCGCATGATCTCGATGCGCGCGCGCGACACCTCGCCCAGCGGCGCCTTGTACAGCAGCACGCAGGACGACTTGGCCGCGCCCCGGCCCACGCGCCCGCGCAACTGGTGCAATTGCGCCAGCCCGAAGCGCTCCGCGTGTTCGATGACCATGATGGAGGCCTCCGGCACGTCCACCCCGACCTCGATGACCGTGGTGGCGACGAGAATGCGCGTCTCGCCGCGCTGGAACGCCTCCATGGCGGCGTCCTTGTCGCGGCCCTTCATCTTGCCGTGCACGAGCCCGACCACGTCGCCGAACATCTGCCGCAGGGTCTCGAACCGGTCCTGCGCGGCCGCGACGTCGAGGTCCTCGTTCTCCTCCACGAGGGGGCAGACCCAGTAGACCCGCGCGCCCGCGTTCAAGGCCCGCGCCATGCCGTTGGCCACGTCGTCCAGCCGTTCCAGCGGCACGGCGCGCGTGTCGATGGGCGAGCGGCCCGCGGGCTTTTCGCGCAGGGTCGAGACGTCCATGTCGCCGAAATAGGTGAGCACCAGCGTGCGCGGAATGGGCGTCGCGGTCATCACGAGGATGTCCACCGCCTCGCCCTTTTCGCCCAGGGCCAGCCGCTGATGCACGCCGAACCTGTGCTGCTCGTCCACCACCGCCAGAGCGAGGTCCCGGAACGCCACGCTCTCTTGAAACAGCGCGTGAGTGCCCACCACGACGTCGATGTCGCCCGCCGCCAGAGCCGCCAGGGTGCGATTGCGCTCGGAGGCCTTGTCGCGGCCCGTGAGCAGGCCGAGCCGCACGCCGGCGGCCTCGCACAGCGGGCGCAGGCGCTCCGCGTGCTGCCGGGCGAGGATTTCCGTCGGAGCCATCAGGGCGGCCTGCCGGCCGGCCTCCACCGCCTGCGCCATGGCGAGCAGCGCCACGAGCGTCTTGCCCGAGCCCACGTCGCCCTGCACGAGGCGCAGCATCCGTTTGTCGCTCGCAA
>JAQGJX010000073.1 GCA_028290405.1 Hyphomicrobiales bacterium | reverse complement strand
CGACCGGGTACTCCTTAGCGGAACTGCCGATCCAGTTCATCTTGCGGCCGTCGTACTTGGCGTTTTCCTTCGGGCCCGTGACGCCCATGAGCGGCTCGACCCCGATGTGCGTCTGCACGGCCCCGATGGTGGTCCCGTCGCGCGGCGAGGAATTGGCCAGCGTGTTCATCGCCGCCAGGCTGCCGGCCGCGGGCAGGTTCTGCGGCACGATGTTGGGCGCGCCGGGAATGTGCCTGGGCCAGTGGCGCAGGGTGAGGCGGGCGTAGGTGTCGTAGCCGCCCCCGACTCCCGACCCGATGAGGAAACGCACTTCCTTGCCGGCGTAAAAGTCCTGCGCGAGCGCTGGCCCGGAGACCCCCATGCCCAGCGCGAGCGCCAGGACAGCGACGGATTGCGTGCGACGGGCCCTGCTAGGCGACATGCTTTCCTCCCCCATTTTTGGGGAAGTATGGCACGGCTGCGCAGCCGCGCAATGCGCTTTGCGCGTCCGCCCGCCACGCGCTTCACGCGCCGCGTGAACAATCAGCGCAAGCCGCTGATTCCAGGTTCCTCAGAGTCCGCGCTTCATCCAGTTTCTCATGCGCGACACGGCCTCCGCCACCTCGCTCTCGGCCCCGGCGAACGAGATGCGCATGGTGCGCGCCCCGCGCTCGCGGTCGAAATCGAGCCCCGGCGTCGCCGCGACCCCGGCTTCCTCCAGCATGCGCTTGCAGAAGACGCCCGAGTCGTTGGTGAGGCGCCCCACGTCCGCATAAACGTAGAAAGCGCCGTCGACAGGATGGAAATCGCCAAGCCCCAGCGAGGGCAATTCATTGAGGAGGATGGAGCGGTTGCGCGCATATCCGGCCTTGATGGCCTCAAGCTCCTCCACGGCGTCGAACGCCGCCTCCGCCCCCACCTGGCTCAGGAACGGCACGGAGATGGACAGGCTCTGCTGCAGCCGTTCGACCGGCCGCACGAGCGAATCCGGCAGCACCAGCCAGCCGATGCGCCAGCCGGTCATGCAGTAGTATTTGGAGAACGAGTTGACCACGACGGCCTTGTCGGAGAACGCCAACGCGGTCTGGGCCGGCGCGTCGTAGGTGAGGCCGTGGTAGATTTCGTCGGCGATGAAGGCGACGCCCAAGCGGTCGCAGGTTTCGCACACTTCCCGCAGCGCCTGCTCGGTCATCATGGTCCCGGAGGGATTGGCGGGGCTCATCAGCAGCACGCCGTCGAGGGGCGCCTCCCGGTGCGCCGCCTCGATCATCGCGGCCGTCACGACGTAGCGGGCCGAGGCGTCCACCGCGAGCGGCACGGTCTCGATCCCCAGCGCGTCGGCGATGTTGCGGTAGGCGGGATAGCCCGGCGCCGCGATGGCGAGCCGCGCTCCCGCGTCGAACAGGGCCAGGAAGCTCAGGATGAAGCCGGCGGACGAGCCGGTGGTGACCACGATGCGGCTGGCGTCGACGGACACGCCATAGCAATCGGCGTAATGGCGGGCGATGCGCGCCCGCAGGCTGTCGCGCCCGAGCGCGGCCGTGTAGCCGATGCGCCCGTCCTCCAGCGCCCGCATGGCGGCCTCGCGGACCGCCCGCGGCGCCGCCGCGCCGGGCTCCCCCACCTCCATGTGGACGATTCGCGCGCCCTCCCGCTCCATGCGCTGGGCGGCGCCCATCACGTCGAGGGCTAGGAAGGGCGCCACCTGGCTGCGGCGCGAAGGCGTCACTTCCCGCACGTGGTTGCTCTCGTTCGCCATTCCAATGTTCCGTTCTTTCGCGCGCGCCGTGCTGACGCCATAATGTGGGCCTGATACATGATGGCGAGCGGCGACCCAACCCAGTCCGCCAAAGAATCAGCCCAACAGGAGAGCCCGTGACCCGACCCGCCCGCGCGGCGAGACCCGGAGCCCCGACGCCCCGGCGAAGCCTGCTCGCAGCGGCCCTGGCCCTGCTGACGGCGGGCGGGCCCGCGCTCGCCCAGGAGCGCAACCTCAACATCATCCGCGACGGCGAAATCGAGCAATTGCTGCGCGACTACACAGCGCCGATTTTTCGCACCGCGGGCATCAAGTCCAGCGCCGCCAAGGTCATCCTCATCGGCGACCGCTCCTTCAACGCCTTCGTGGCCAACGGGCAGAAGATCTTCGTCAACGCCGGCGCGATCATGGAATCCAAGACGCCGAACGAGTTGATCGGCGTGCTGGCCCACGAAACCGGCCACATCGCGGGCGGCCATCTGGCGCGCCAACGCATGGAGCTGGCCAACGCCGCAATCATGTCGGTGGCCGGCATGCTGATGAGCGCGGGAGCCATCGCCGCCACGGCCCGCAACCGCAACGTCGGCACGGACGGCGGCGGCATGCTCGGCACGATGCTGGGGCCGCAGGAGATCGTGCGCCGCTCGCTGCTGGCCTACCAGCGCGGCGAGGAGCAGGCGGCCGACATCGCGGCGGTGAAATATCTCGCCGCCACCGGCCAGTCGGCTCGGGGCCTGCTGGCCACCATGGAGCGGTTCCAGAGCGAATCGCTGTTCAAGACCTCGTCCATCGATCCCTACCTTCTGTCCCACCCCCTCCCGCGCGAACGCATCTCCAACCTTCAGGAGCAGGTCGGCAAGAGCGCCTCCGTGGGCGTGCAGGACTCCCCCGCGCTGCAGATGCGGCACGACATGGCGCGCGCCAAGCTCGTGGGCTTCATCGGCAACGTTTCGGAGATCAGCCGCCGCTATCCGCTCAGCGACGCCACCATGCCGGGCCGCTACGCCCGCGCCATCTCGGCGTACCGGTTCGGCCGGCTCAACGAGGCGCTGGCGCAGATCGACCAGCTCATCGCCGCCAATCCGAAGAACCCGTGGTTCCACGAGTTGAAGGGCCAGGCGCTGCTGGAGGCCGGACGCGCCGGGCAGGCCGTCGAGCCGCTGAAGCGCGCCGTCGCCATGGCGCCTTACGCCGTGCCGGTGCGCATCATGCTGGGCCACGCCTATGTGGCCTCCAACAACCCCGCCTCGACCGACCAGGCGATCAGCATTCTCAGCCGCGCCGCCCAGCAGGAGGAGGAGAACGCCGACGCCTACCAGTTTCTCGCCATGGCGTATGAGCGCAAGGGCAACCAGGCGCAGGCCATGCTCAGCGCCGCGCAGGGCCTGTTCATCTCAGGCAAGTTCATCGAGGCGCGCACCCAGGCCGACCGCGCCAAGCGGCTCCTGCCCGAGCGTTCGCCCGGCTGGCTGAAGGCCGACGACATCCTGAACTACCGCCCGCCCAAGGATTGAGGCCGCCGCGCCTTCACGCGCAATTGTAAAGCCCGCATTCGACGCAGCCGCCAAGAGCCATTATATCCAGCGGCGATCCTGGAGTTTCCCCGATGATGTCGACCCTGGTCCGCCGCGCGCTTCTGGCCTTCCTGCTCGCCGCCCCGCTTGCCCTCGCGGGCGCCGCGCACGCGCAGACCGCGCTCCAGCGCAGCGAGATCGAGGCCGTGGTGAAGGACTACCTGCTCAAGAACCCCGAGGTCCTGCGGGACGCGCTGGTGGAGCTGGAGCGGCGCGGCAAGGCCGACGAGGAGGCCCAGCGGGTGAAGGCCGTCACCGACCTTGCGCCGAAGATCTTCTCGTCCAAGCATCAGGTCGTGGTCGGCAATCCCGAGGGCAAGGTCGAGCTGGTGGAGTTCTTCGACTACAATTGCGGTTACTGCAAACGGGCCCTGGACGACCTCGCAGGGCTCATCAAGAAGAATCCCGATCTTCGTGTGATCCTTAAGGAATTTCCCGTTCTGGGGCCCGGTTCCGTGGAGGCCGCGCAGGTCGCCCACGCGGTGCGGATGCAGTTCACCGGCGACAAGTACTGGACCTTCCACACCAAGCTGATGAGCGCGCGGGGCCAGGTGGGCAAGACGCAGGCGCTCGCCGCCGCGAAGGACGCGGGGGCGGATATGGCGCGGCTCGCCAAGGACATGGACAGCCCCGACATCAAGGCCGGCCTGCAGGAAGTCATGCAGGTGGCGGACGCGCTCAGCCTTACCGGCACCCCCTCCTACGTCGTGGGCTCCGACGTCGTCGTGGGCGCCGTGGGCGGCGACGAGTTGCAGAACCGGGTGAACGCGGTGCGCGACAACCTGAAGAAATGCGGCAAAAGCTCCTGCGGCTGAGCCTGTTGCGCAGCCGTGAACCAAGGTTCCGCTAAGCTGATTGCGCGTCCCGACGCGCCCGGAAGCGCGTTCTGCTGTGGGCGGCGGCCATTGGCTCTTCCCTCTGTGGGCGCAGCGGGCTAGAACAGCGCGTTCAAACGGGGCCTCGCGCCCCTTCTTTTTCGCCCCTTGCGCCCGGCTGCGATGCAAATCGTCCACATCATCCATGGCCCTAACCTCAACCTGCTCGGCACGCGCGAGCCGGCGGTCTATGGCCATGAGACGCTTGCGGACGTGGAGGCGCGGCTGTCGAAGGCCGCCCAGTCGGCGGGCGTCCAGCTTCTCTGCCGCCAGTCCAATCACGAGGGCGACCTCGTGGACTGGATCCAGCAGGCGGGCCGCGCCGGGGAAGGCGTCGTGCTCAACGCGGGCGCCTACACCCACACGTCGGTCGCGCTGCGCGACGCCATCGCCGGGTCAGGGGCCCGGGTTATTGAAGTCCACGTTTCCAACGTCCACGCCCGCGAAAGCTTTCGCCACACGTCGCTCATCGCGCCGGTCGCCAGCGGCATCGTCGTGGGCTTCGGGACACTTTCTTACGATCTGGCCCTCCAGGGGCTGCTGGCGCTCGCCGGCCAACAGAAGAGCTGAACGCCCATGACGAAACCCGCCAAGCCCGCAGCAACGACCGCGCGCGCCGCATCCGTCGACGCCAAGCTGGTCGAGGAACTCGGCTCCATCCTCGCCCGCCTCGACCTTGCGGAAGTTGAAGTCGAGCACGACGGCATGCGCGTCCGCGTCACCCGCCATCTGGCGCCCGTCGCAGGCATGATGCAGAGCCACGCGCAGCAGACGCACGCTTACCCGGCCGTGATCGCCCCGCCGCCGGCCGTCGCGGCCGCGCCCGCCCCCGTGGCCGAGGCCGCCGACCATCCCGGCGCCGTGAAGTCTCCTATGGTGGGCACCGCCTACCGCCGCCCGAGCCCGGACGCCAAGCCCTTCATCGAGGTCGGCAGCCAGGTGAAGGCCGGCGAGAAGATCCTGCTCATCGAGGCCATGAAGACCTTCAACGAGATCGTCGCGCCCCGCTCCGGCACGGTCTCGGCCATCTTCGTCGAGGACGGCCAGCCGGTGGAATACGGGCAGACGCTCGTCGTGATCGAATAGCGTGCCCAAGCCGATGTTCGACAAGATCCTCATCGCCAACCGCGGCGAAATCGCCCTCCGGATCCTTCGCGCCGCCAAGGAGCTCGGAATCCAGACCGTGGCGGTCTACTCGACCGCCGACCGCGAGGCGATGCACGTGAAGCTGGCGGACGAGTCCGTCTGCATCGGCCCGCCCAACGCCCGCGACAGCTATCTCAACGTCCCCGCCCTGCTGGCCGCCTGCGAGATCACCGGCGCGGACGCCATCCACCCCGGCTACGGGTTCCTTTCGGAAAACGCCCGCTTCGCGGACATCTGCGACCATCACGGCCTCACCTTCATCGGCCCCAAGGCGGAGCATATCCGCATCATGGGCGACAAGATCGAGGCCAAGAAGACCGCGCGCGCGCTGGGCATTCCCTGCGTGCCTGGCTCCGAGGGCGGGATCACCGAGGACGAGGAGGCGCTGCGCGTCGCCGACGACATCGGCTTCCCGGTCATCGTGAAGGCCGCGGCGGGCGGCGGCGGACGCGGCATGAAGGTCGCGCGCACCCGCGAGGATTTGCTGGACGCGCTCTCCACGGCGCGCATCGAGGCCAAGACGGCCTTCGGGGACGACGCGGTCTATCTCGAGAAATATCTCGAAAAGCCCCGCCACATCGAAATTCAGGTGTTGGGCGACGGGCGCGGCAACGCCGTCCATCTGGGCGAGCGCGACTGTTCGCTCCAGCGCCGCCATCAAAAGGTCTGGGAGGAAGGCCCCTCGCCGGCGCTCAACGACGCGCAGCGCGAGGAGATCGGCGAGACCTGCGCGGCCGCCATGCGCGGCATGCAATACCTTGGCGCGGGCACCATCGAGTTCCTCTACGAGGACGGCAAGTTCTACTTCATCGAGATGAACACGCGCATCCAGGTGGAGCATCCCGTCACCGAGATGATCACCGGGATCGATCTCGTGATCGAGCAGATCCGCATCGCGGCGGGTTCGCCCCTGTCGATCGCCCAGGAAGACGTGCGCCTTTCCGGCCACGCCATCGAGTGCCGCATCAACGCCGAGCACCCCGCCACCTTCCGCCCCTCCCCGGGCCGGATCGCCTACTATCACCCCCCGGGCGGCCTCGGCGTGCGCGTGGATTCGGCCGTCTACCAGGGCTACGGCATCCCGCCGAACTACGACTCGCTGGTCGGCAAGCTCATCGTCCACGGCCGCACGCGCAACGAGGCGCTGATGCGCCTGCGTCGCGCGCTGGACGAGTTCATCGTCGACGGCATCGACACGACCCTGCCCCTGTTCCGCACGCTGGTGCGCAACCAGGACATGCAGAACGGCCAGTACGACATCCATTGGCTGGAGAAGTTCCTCGCCACCGGCGGCATGGACGCGCCTTAGCCGGCCGCCTCACGGAATCGGCGCGTCCGCCATGCCGTTCGCGTCGAGGATCGCCCGCAGGCGCCCGTCCGCCTTTGCGCGCTCCACGAACGCGCTCGCAAACGCCAGTCCGGCGGCCCGCCCGTGGGGCGTCGCCACCGCGGTCTTCGCCTCGAAGAACTGGCCCGGCAGCACGCGGGCGCCCGGCAGCGAGCGCGCCATCAGCTCCAGCGATTCCCGCCCCATGGCGAACGCGTCGGCCTCTCCCGCGCGCAGCCGCTCCATGACGATGTCGATGGTCGCGACCTCGATGGGCGCGACGTTCTTAAGCCACGCCGCCAGCGCCCGCCCGGTTGTGGTCGCCGCGATGGCGAGAATGCGGGCGTGAGGCGCATCGGCCTCGGCGAGCGTGGCGAACGGCGCCCCGGCGCGCGCCAGCAGCGTGCTCTGCGACCCGTTGTAGACCGGGCCGAACGCCATGCGCCTGGCCCTTTCAGCGTCCATCGGCACGAAGGTCACGTCCCACGCGTCCGCGTCCGCGCTCTGGGTAATGCCGTTCGAATTCTCGAACCGCACGTAGGAGACGGGCACGCCAAGATCGTCCGCCAGCGCCGCCGCGAGGTCGACCGCGACCCCGCGCGGCGCGCCGTCCTCCCGCAGCCCCGACCAGAACGCGCCGCCCGCGTCCCCGATGGCGATGGCGGCGCGCAGCGCGCCGGACGGCGCGAGGTCTTGCAGCACGGACGGTTCGACGCGGATGGCAGTCATGTTTACCCCTCTGGCGTATGGTTATGCCGCTCGCGCTCTATTGACTGGTTTGGCGCAGCGCGCGCGCTAAATTAGCGTTCGAACAGGCGCCCCGATTCATGGCAGAACCCGTACAGAATTTCGAGATCACGCCGAAGCTCCTGCTGCGCGCGTATTCCATCGGCATGTTCCCGATGGCCGACAGCGCCGACGACCCGACGTTGTTCTGGGTCGACCCGGACGTGCGCGGCGTCTTCCCCCTCGATGGGCTCATCGTGTCGCGCTCGCTCGCCAAGGTCGTGCGCAGCGACCGCTACGAGATCCGCGTCGACGAGGACTTCGACGGCGTCATCGACGGTTGCGCAGGCGGAGCGCCCGATCGGCCCAGCACCTGGATCAACAGCCGCATCCGCCGTCTCTATCACGATCTGTTCCGCCAAGGGCACGTGCACACCGTGGAGGTCTATGAGGGCGGCGAACTGGTCGGCGGGCTCTACGGCGTCGCCATCGGGGCGGCCTTCTTCGGCGAGAGCATGTTCCACCGCCGGACCGACGCCTCCAAGGTGGCGCTGGTGCATCTGGTGGCGCGCCTGCGCACCGGCGGGTTCACGCTGCTCGATACGCAATTCGTGACCCCTCATCTGGAGACGCTGGGCGCCGTCGCGGTTCCACGCCGCCGGTATCATCGCATGCTGGATCGGGCCATCGGCCAGAAGGGGGATTTCGGCGCGTGGCCGCGCGAACGGCCCATGTCGGGCGCACAGGCGCTGGCCGCCCTCGCGCCGCAGAAGTCAGCCTAGTAGAACTGCGAATTGTTGTTGCGCTGGGGCGCAGGCGCCGGATTCGTCGGGAAGAACGACTGCGAGGGCGCGCGGCGCTGGTCGGGGAGCGGCGGCAAGGCCTGTCCCTGGCGGCCGACGTTGCTCGGCGGACGCGGCGACGTCGAGCCGGGCGCGGCTCCCACTTCCACCGGAGGCCCAAGATCGCGGGTCTGCGGCTGCTGGCGCGGCGCTGACGGCGCGTTGGCGGCCGCTCCCGCGGGCGGTGCGCCCGCCGGCGGCGCG
>JAQGJX010000063.1 GCA_028290405.1 Hyphomicrobiales bacterium | reverse complement strand
ATGCGCACCTGGCGGCCGATCCGCGCGCCGAACAGGCGAAGGAGCGCGGTGCGCCAGCCCCAGATCAGCCGCGGGCTCCAGGCGAACAGCGGCTGCGCCAGCCCCCACAGGACGCGCCCGGCCAGCTCGCGCCGGCTCCACTTCGTCATGCGCCGGTTTTCCAGAACAGGGTTCATGGCGCCGCCCCCTCAAGAACGCCCCGGTAATGGGCATAAACTGCGCCGCCACCGCATCCCAGCGAAAGCGGGCCGCCGCGAGCGCGCGCGCATTGGCGCCAAGGCGCGCCACAGCCGCGTCGTCCAGCGCCATGAAGGCGCGCAGGTCGGCCAGCATCTCGCCCGGCGCCACGCCAAGCCGCAGGGCGGCGCGCGCCTGAAAGCCCTCCGGCAGGTTGCAGGCGTCGCTCATCAGCGCCGGCAAGCCGTACGACCACGCCTCCAGGACAGCTATGGGCAGGCCCTCGCTCAAGGACGGCAGCACGAACGCGGACGCGTTGCGGAACGCGGCGTCCTTGGCGTCTGCGAACAGCGGGCCAAGGAACAGCGCCTCGCCGGCAAGGCCCGCATCCGCCGCCGTCCGCGCCAACTCCGCCTCGTGCCCGTCCTGCCCCCATCCGGCGACCGCCAGCCGCCAGCCACCGCGCTCCCGGGGCGGAACCTCGCCCCAGGCGCGGATGAGCGGCGCCAGGTTCTTCTTTTCGTGCAGGCGGCCAAGGAACAGCATGACGCGCTCGCCAGCCCGCAGGCGCCCTTCCCAGGGCGCGGGCGCGGACGCAGCCGCCGGGGGCGCCGCGACGCCGTTGGGGGCAAGCAGGACCCGCCCAGGCGCATAGCGCTCCAGAGCCGCAGCCTCGGCCAAGCAGAGCGCATGCAGGGCGGCGGCGCTGGCGAGGTGGCGGTCCTGAAACAGACGGCCTACGACGCGCTTCTTCCAGCGGGCGCGTTGCAGGGCCCACGGATCGAGCATGCCATGGGGGGAGACCAGATAGGGCCGGCCCGTGCGGCGCGCCCATTGCAGCACGGCGCGCGAGGGGTGAGTCCACAGGCCATGGCTGTGCGCGAAGTCCGGTCGCCACGCCAAAAGCTCGCCGAGCATGGCGGGCGCGTACCCGAACGCTCGCGGGCCCGCCACCGGCAGGCCAAGCGCCTCGGCGCCCCGCCAGCGGGCGCGCTCGCCTGCGGTCCAGTCCGCATCCGCAAGGCCAAACACCCGCACCTCGCAGCCCGCCTGAAGAAGCGCCCCCGAAAGCGCCTCGACCGCCGCCGAGACTCCTCCGCCCCGGTGCGACAGGCTGGCGGTGACGAGAGCGGCCCTCATGTGGGCTCCCCCATCGCGGCCGCATGGTCCCCGGCGGCGGCCAACTCGCCCAGCATCGCGCAGAAGCGATGCGCCATATCCTCGGTGTTGAAGGTCCGCGCCGTGAGGGCGAGCGACGCCGCCGACATCGCCATGCGTTCGTCGTGCGCCTCAAGGGCGCCGCGCACGCATGCCGCGAGCGCACGCGCGTCGCCTCGCGCGAACGTCAATCCGGTGACGCCCGGCGCATGGGCGGCGATCTCCGGCATGTGCCCCCAGCGGTCGTCGTGAACGATGGCCGGCAGGCCATACGCCATGGCGTGAACGAGGCTCAGGCCCACCGCGCCGGGGTAGACGAACATCTTGCAGCGGTTCGCCGCCGCGGCGACCGTCGCTTCGTCGACGCTCGCGCCATGCCAGGCGACGCGATCGGCGAGCCCCAGCGCGTGCGCCCGCAGCGCAAGCGCTTGCGCCTGTTCCCCGTCGCCGACGACGTCGAGCGTCACGCCTCCGCACGAGGGATGGGCCAGCGCCTCCAGCAGAAGATGCGCCTCGGCCTTCCGGGTGAGCCTGCCCACAAACAGGACGTCGCGCGGCCGGGCCTGCGGATCATACGGCGCGCGCAGCGCCGCGATGGGGCGGACATCCACGCCATTGTTGAGCGCGAACACGGGCTGGCGCTTGCGCCGCCACCAGTGCTTTGCGTAATGGCCGGCTTCTTCGTCCGTATAAAAAAGGATGGCGTCGGCGGCCAGCATCAGCAAAAAGCGCAGCGCCGCATTGGACCGCTTGCTGGTCGAAGACCAGTAATGCCCCCACCACACCGTGCGTGCGCCCACGGCCCGCGCCTTGAGCAGCAGCGCGACGTTGGAGAGGCAGCGCGGCGCGCCCGAGACGACCACCACGTCGCCGCGCGCCATGGGAATCGAAAGCGCCCCGTCCTGCCAGTAAAGACCCGGCGCGATCTTGCGATACGGCCCCAACTGGCGCCGCCACTCGACATCGCCGCCCGCGTCCGCGCCGGACCCGAACTCGGCCGAAGCGGACGCGTAGACGCGGACCTGCGATCCGGCAAGTTCCGCGACCCGGCTGAAAAACGCCGTGCGGTACGCAGGAACGGCGGGCTGCACGAAGAAGACGCGCATCGCCGTTGGGCGCGACGGATTTTCCACGCTCAGCGCCTCGCCGCAGGGCGCGCGAAGTGGGGCGCGCCTGGCCGCGGCGCTTTCGCCTTCGGGCCATACCGCAGCGCGATCAAAACCACTGACGTGATCCAGAAGCCGCTTGCGCCCCAGAGCCCGCCGCTGATGCCCGACCCCACCGCGTCCCGGACGAAGAGCAGCGAAATGAAGATGCGAGCGAACGACGGCTCACGCTCGCGCACGAACCCCACCGCAGCCCTCATGGCGAACCACACATGTAGGGCGAGGAACCAGGAGCCGAACAGCCCCACGGCCATGAGGCTCTCGAGATAGATGTTGTGGGGGTAGAATTGCGCCTGCAACTCGATTGCGTGCCTGCCAAAGACAGGGTCGCGGACAAACTGGTTCCACGCGCCGTTGAACGTCATCACCCGCGCCATGGTGGACGCATCGGTCTTGGTGTCGATCCTGTTCAGGGACTCGACGACCGTGTCGAGATAAATGGGATCGGCCCAAAGGCCGGCCGCCACCGCCAGCAAACCAAGTCCGAACGCGGTCCATAGGCGGCGCGTGCCGCGCGACGCCATGACGTAGAAAAAGATCGTCAGGGCGGTGGAAATCAGCATGCCGCGAGAGCGTGCGAACACCACGACCAGAAGCAGCGCAGGCACGCACACCAAAGCCTCGACGGCGGCCCGCTTCGAGCGCGCGAAGCTGAGCATGTAGTAGAGCAGGAAACTGGAAGCCGTGTACGCCAGCGCGATGGGATTGATCTTGTCCAGGAGCATTCGGCTTTGAGCCGTTTGTACGAGCGCGTCGAGGTTGAGAGCGACGCCAATCAAAAACAGCACGAGGAATCCCGTGAGGGCGAACGTCATGTCCTCGTCCCGAATCTTTGGAGCGCAAGCGCCGAGGAGCAGGGCTGGACCGACGACCGCCAGCAGGAAAATGCTCAGGACATAAGCGTTGCTCGGGTACATCTCCAACCCGAGGTGCCACATGTTCTCAAGCAGCCGGTACAGGTAGACGGCGACGAACAAGGCGAACGGAATGAGATGCCGGTGAAGGACGGGACGCAGGCTCCTTGCGCTGACGATCCATGCAAGCAACAGGAGCGCGAGCGAACCGGCCCGAATGACGATCGAGCCCAGGCTGCCATCGGGCGCAAAGGCGTTGACGTATGTCATGCAAGCGTAAAAGCCGATATTGGGCGTCATCAACGCGAAGGCGATCGAGGGATTTGCGATCAGCCCGACAAGGCGCCCGACGTAGGTTTGACGGTCCGCACGACGCGGGGTCCCGTGCGGGGCCCCAAAGCGCTTGTGCGCCAAGCCTCTTCCGGCTGGCGCGCTCATGGGCGCACCCATCCAATCAGCGCAAGAGCGGCGCCGCCAAGTCCCGTCGTGACGAAGACGGCGCCCAGAACCATGGGCGCAAGCCGGCGCAGGAGGGCAAGGGATCCGAACGAACATGCGTTGCCGAGCAGCACCGGGACCGCCGCCAGGGCAAGCCCGCAGGCGACCGCGACGAGGAGGCCTTGCAAGCCATAGGCCGGGCCAATGAAGAATGCGCCGACGGCCGCCGCCGCCGACATGACGACGCTCATCAGAAAATTCCAGGCCATGACGCCGGACGCCTGCGCGGCGAAATAAAACCCGAAGCAAACGATTTGAGAGCACCACCCAATCGTCAGGACCGCGCCCATCGCCAGAAAAACCGCATCGAGCCGCGACAGGACCAGCAGGCTGACCACCGGCGCCGCGAAAAGGCAGAGCAAGGCGGCGGCGACGGCCGCAAGGGACGCCACGCCGGTGGACTTGGCCAGCATGGCGCCGAACGCCGGGGTTCCGGGCGCCCCGATGGATACGAAGACCGGCACGAGGGGCGCGAACGCCGCGACCGTCAAGGCGCGCATCTGCGTCACGAGACGGCTTGCGAGGTCGTAGTAGGCGACCAGCCCAACGCCCCCCACGGCGTTGACGCCGAACTTCGCCAGAGGATCGAAGAACAGGCCAGCTCCGCTGGCGGCGTTGAACTTCACCATGTAAGCCGCCGCCTCCAGGAACGCCCCGCGACGCCATCGGCGGGGGAACCATCCGAGCCCGCCGATATGAGCGCGCAGCGCGCACCAGCCCAGCGTCACGCACACCATATGCTGGACCAGCTGGGAGGCGCCGAAGCCCACGACGCCGAATCGCGGAACGAGCAGCCATGCCGCCGCCAGCGAGAACAGCGCCGACGTGAGCCCTATGATGGCGCGCTCGTCGGTCCGATGGACGCCGTCGATCCCCGACAGGGTCAACGCCGCCAGCGGCCCCATGACCACCAAGCCGACGATGAAGGGGAGCAGGTCCCGGGCTTCCGCAAGGTATCGCGCGTCGATCATTCGGGGCAGAAGATAGGGGGCGGCGGCGAAGGCCAGCAGCCCCAAGGCCATGTTCGTCGCGAGCGCACTCAGCGCGACCGTATGTACGTAGTCGCGCGGGGAGTGGCCGTTCATGTCGCGAGCCGAGATCGCCACAAACCGCGCAAGAGCGGTCGAACCGCTGATGTCCGCAATTTTCAGGAGCCCCGCGCAGGCGGTCATCAGGGAGAAGACGCCGGCGCGCTCGATCCCCACGTTGTCGACAAGCACGCGATAGATCAGGAAAAAGCAGATGCCTGTCAGGACGCTCTGGGCGACGGCGAACAGCGCGTTCCGGCCGATGGGCCGTGAGGCCAGCAGCAACAGGCGGCCCGGGAGGTTGGCGGGGCCGAAGGGGGCGCTCCCCAGGAGCCTGCGCACGACGCCACGAACCAGCCCCACGTCGGCGGCGGGCTGAACGCTCATTGGGCAGGCGCTTGCGGCGGACGTTTTGCGGAATGGCGGGCCTGGAGGGCGAAACGCTCCATCTCGCCCCACCCCCGAACCAACCGGGGAGGACCCAACAGGATCGTCATGAAATCAACCTTGGTGCGAATCTTAAAACCGTCGACGCAATGCGCCCATGTAACCACAAACGCATCAAAAGGCGAGGTCCGTCAGGCGTGTCGAAGGGCGCCGGACGCGACTTGAGCGCCCGCGATTGCCGCCGCCGGCAAAAATGGTACTGCTGTGCGCACGTTCATGGCCGGCGGGTTGCGGGCCAGGGCGAGCAGCGTTTGTCCGAAGGTCGGCGATCCGGCTTTCGGCGCCTTTTCCATTGCCATTCTCACGGGCCAGACATGAAAACCGCGCTCATCACCGGCATCACCGGGCAGGACGGCTCCTATCTTGCGCGCCTCCTGCTCGCGAAGGGCTACCGGGTCCACGGCGTCAAGCGCCGCTCGTCGAGCCTGAACACGCAGCGCCTCGACGATATCTACGAGGATATCCACGAGCCCGACCCGCGCCTCGTGCTGCATTACGGCGACATGACGGACGCCACGAACCTGATCCGCATCGTGCAGGAAACCCAGCCCGACGAGATCTATAACCTGGCGGCCCAGAGCCACGTGCAGGTGAGCTTCGAAACGCCTGAATACACGGCCAATTCCGACGCCCTCGGCGTGCTGCGCCTGCTGGAGGCCGTGCGCATCCTGGGGCTGGTGGGCAAGACGCGCTTCTACCAGGCGTCCACCTCGGAACTCTATGGAAAGGTGCAGGAAACTCCCCAGAAGGAGACGACGCCCTTTTATCCGCGCAGCCCCTATGCGGCGGCGAAGATCTACGCCTACTGGATCGTGGTGAACTATCGCGAGGCGTATGGAATGCACGCCTCCAACGGCATCCTGTTCAACCATGAGAGCCCCATGCGGGGCGAGACCTTCGTGACGCGCAAGATCACCCGCGCCGCAGCCGCCATCCACCACGGATTGCAGGACCGCGTCTGGCTGGGCAATCTCGACGCCAAGCGCGACTGGGGGCACGCCCGCGACTTCGTGGAGGGCATGTGGCGCATGTTGCAGCAGGACGCGGCGGACGATTACGTGCTCGCCACCGGCGAGACGCGCTCGGTTCGCGAATTCGTCGAAATGGCGTTCCAGCACATCGGCGTGCGCA
>JAQGJX010000059.1 GCA_028290405.1 Hyphomicrobiales bacterium | reverse complement strand
CAGACCGTTCTTCGGGCCTGCGATAATCGAATTGAGGGCGATTTCATCCGCCTTGACGGTGATGTCCGCCGCTGCGGTCTTGACGCCGTTGATGTCGAGGAACGGGCGTACGCCGCCAAGCGTCACGTCCGCGGAGCCGCCAATCTGTGTTGGGACGATGCGCACATCGGAGCCGTGGCCGATCTGGGACGAGACCTGACGCGCATCGTCCTTGTCCGTGGGGGATATCGAGGCGCCGAGCTGGACCAGCAGCAGGGGGGTGGCGGGGGCGAGCAGGGCGCCCGTCCTGGCGCCGATTGTTATGGCCCCCGACATATCGCCGGTCGTGACCTTGAGGGCGGAGGATTCTCCCTGCACGTGGGCGCCGTGGCCGATGCGGGCCATGAACACGTCGGCAACGCCGTTCTCGGCGACCTTGTCGGCGTCAGGAACCGTAGCGCCGTTGAGCGCGACGGAGGTCAGGGCGTTCACGTGGATGTCGCCGGAGATCCGGCCCAGGGCGTAACTGGCGCTGTCCGTGTCTTCCAGATAGCTGCCGTGACCGATTTTCGCGAAGGCGCTCTCGACGCCAAGGCTCCCCAGCTTCACCGACCCGCCGCTTGAAATCACGTGAACGTCCGAACGCAGGATTTCGGAGGTCGAAGTGGCGGCGAGGCCGCCATGGCCGATCTGAACAAACGACCCCTTCATGGAGCCGCCGGTCAGCGTGACGTCGCCGCCCGCGTGCACGGAGATCGTGCCGTTCTCGGCGTGCAGGCTCGGGGAGGCGAAGTCCGCGCCGGTGTCGTTCCCGCGCGCGAGGGGTTGGCGATAGCCGATCTGGACGTGGGCGCCGTCGGCCCCGCCGCCGATGAGGCTGATCTTGCCGGTTCCCGGCGCGTCGGGGCGGCCATTGAAGTTCGCGTCCCCGGCCACCAGGCGCGTCACGCCGAACTCGGAGCCGATGCGGATCGCGCCCGCGTTCGCGAGCGCGCCGGCCGTGATGTCCTTGCCGGCCAGCAGTTCGACGCCGCCCGCGTCCTTCTGCACGAAGGTGATCGCGCCGTCGCCGGTCTGCGTGTTCGAGATCACCACGTTGTTTTCGACGACGATGTCGGCGCCGGCGCGCAGGCTGAGCAGGGTAGGGCCGTTCCAGACGATGGAGACGCCGTTCTTGACGGTGATGTTTTCCGCTGCGGCGTTCGTCGCCGCCGCCGTCTGGAGGGTGACGTTGCCGAGACCCAGCTGGGTTTCCAGGTAGGCGTCGTTGAAGGTGTTCGCGTCCACCGCCGCGTTGGGCCCGTCCTGGATCGCGATGCTGCCGGGATCGATCAGGAGCGTGCCATGGGCGCCCAGAGTCGCGCGCATATCAGCGTGGCCGCTGACCGTGACGCTCTCCTTGCCAGAGACCTCCGCGAACCCGCCGTCGCCGCCCTGCGAACCGCCGCGCGCCGAGATGGCGCCGTGGAACGTGGTCGCGCCGTCGGCCCAGATGGACACCTGGCCGCCGTCGCCCTTTCCGGTCGCGTCGGCGACGATCTGCGCGCCGGAGACGACGAGGACGTCGTCAGCGTTGACGATCGACGCGTCCTTGCCGCCGAACCCGCCGCCGATGACGATGCGCCCGCCGCCCGAGGGACCCGAGGCGTCGAGCCGCGCGGAGGCGCCGAGGCTGATCGCCTCGCCTTCAAGCACGATGGAGCCGCCAGCCCCGCTGCTGGCCGAGACGTCCACCGTGCCGGTGATGTCCACCACGTTCCGCTCCGCCGCGGCGCGCCTGGTCGCCACGGCCGCAGGACGCGGCGCCGTGGCCACGCGCACCCGGCCGCCCGATCCGTCGGCGTTGCGCGCGGAAATCTTGCCCGAGGAGCTGATCGAGCCCGAGCCGGCGGTCAGGAAGACGCGGCCGCCGCGCGTCGCGACGCCCGTGGCGCGCACCACGCCGGTGTTGTTGATGGCGAGGGCGTAATGATTGCCGCCCGCGGCCCGCAGCTCCGCCTGGGCAGCCGCGATGGTTCCGCTGTTCACGACCTTGCCGGGACCCGAGCGCACCGCCACCCGGCCGTCGCCGCTGTCGCTGGCGGTGATGAGGATCTCTGTGCCGCCCGCCAGCCCCACCGTGCCGCCCGGCGCGCTGATCGAGCCCCGGTTCTCGACCTGCCGCGCGATGAGGAAGACGTCGCCGCCGCCCGTGGAGCGAATCACGCCGCTGTTCACCACGGAGGCCGTGGAGGGGCCGGAGAACGTCATGGCGCCGCCCGCGAGGAACTCGGCGTCCTTCACCGAATGGGTGGAGAGGACGAGGCCCGCCGTGTCGATGACGCCCGTCGGGCCGACCACGATGCCGTTCGGATTGACGAGGAACAGGCGGCCGTTGGAGGACAGCGAGCCGTAAATGGCGCTGGGGTCGGCGCCCGTGACCCGGTTGAGGGTGGAGCCGCCCGCCGGCACCGCGAACCGCGCGGTTTCGCCCGCGCCGACGGAGAAGCTCCGCCAGTCGATGATCGCGTTCTGGCTGGCCTGGTTGACCTGCAGCAGAGAGGGGTTGGGGGTCGTGATGACAGCGGCGCCCGACACCACGGAACCGCCTTCAGGACCTGCGAGAACTGTATTGCTGAACGCGACGACGGAGACGGAGGCGAGAAGACTGGCGCGAAGCAGCATTTCAGAAGACCTTGAGCAGCAGGACGTAGCTGGCGAGAACCTATGGTCAAGACCAAGTCTTGTAAACAAGGGTCGGACAGCCTCCGGGGCTGGCGCGCGAGTGTTATGAACGCTGGCGTACGCTCATCGGTTGTATAGCCCTTGCGGACGGGCCCAAACCTTTGAGTATAATTGCAAAAGCCGCCCACAAGGACATGTTTGACCATCGAACTAATTGAATGTGTTCGATAATTTGCCGCCGCACGTCGCTGGTGCAGGCGCGTTCGCGTCGCCCGTCTTCGGGCGTGCAAAGCGGCGATTCGAATTAGGACGTCTTTAACGAGACTTGCCGGTCCGTTAACCGCAGGAGCGGATTGTGTGGCTTCAATGTCACTCCTCGAGGCAATCTTACGCCCTAACGTACAGACATCGTCTTGCGCGACGCGTTTGGCGCGCGAGGCTCCATCCCGGCGGCGGCAGGCGAAGAATCAACGCGCGGACGGGCGCGCCGGTATTGGGGGCGCGGACGACGTCCGGAGGACGCGTGTGCGAACATCTTCGGCCCGCTTCCCGCAAGTCTTGGAATCCGGGGCTGAATACAAGGCGCTGGGGGAATTTTGGACTTTGGTCAACGCCGGCCGTCGCCTGCAAAGGTTTTTCCAAGGGTAAGCTCGGCGAGCACTTGCGGGGAGGCGCACGAGCGGGCCTAATGCGGGCCGAGCGCGCAGCAAGTCGCGCCGGGAGGTACGCACATGATGGATCGTCGCGATCTGTTGAAAGGGGCGCTTGCGGGCGCGGGCGGGGTTTCGCTGGGTTCGGCGCCGGCGCTGGCGCAGGAGGAATGGCCCTCGCGGCCTCTGCACGTTTTCATCGGCTTTGCGCCGGGCAGCGGAGCGGACATTCTGTGCCGCTATTACACGGCCAAACTGCAAGAGGTGAGCGGGCGCACAGTGGTGCCGGAAAACCGGCCCGGCGCCGTGGGCTCCATCGCCATCAATCTGGTCCACAAAGCCAAGCCCGACGGCTACAGCATCCTGTTCACCGGCAATACGCTGATGGCGGGCGGGCGCCACATGCTCAAGGACTTCACCATCGACTACAGGCGCGATTTCACGCCCGTGTGCGGCCTGTTCGAGACGCCGTTCGTGATGGTCGTGGGCGGCCGGTCGCCTGCGAAGAACGTGAGCGAGTTGATCGCGCTCCTGAAGTCCAAGCCGCAGAACAAGTACGGGTTCACCAATCCCGCCGCCATGGTGGCGGGTTTCGCGTTCAAGTCCCACGCGGGGGTCAACGCCGAACAGGTCTCCTACCGCACGACCGTGGAGGCGGTGGGCGACCTCGAGAGCGGCATGCTTGACTACCAGGTGATGGACGGCACGTTCGCCGCCGGGCAGGCGCGTGCGGGCAAGCTGCGCATCATCGCCTCCACGACCGAAAAGCGCATCAGCGTGCTGCCGGACGTGCCGACCATGGCGGAGGCGGGGGTGCCGGACTTTCTTTTCAGCCCGTGGTGGGGCGTCTGGCTGCCGCTCGGGTCTCCGCCGGCCGCAGTGGCGAAGCTGGCCCAGTGGATCACGCAGATCAACAAGATGCCCGAGACGGCCAAGTTCCTCGGCGACATCGTGGCGCTTCCGACGCTGGGAGACGCCAATTATCTCGTCACCCACCTCGACGCGGACCGCAACCGCTGGGACAAGCTTGCGGCGGCCGCGGGCATGACGCCTCAATAGGGCGGCTGGTCCGCCGAACCTTCCCGCTCGGGCGACCCGCAAGCAAAGAGGCTTGCGGGGACGCTTGCGCTCTGCTTATTGCGCGTCTGGGACGCGCCCCGCCGGGGCAGGAGGAGAAAAGGTCATGGACCGTAGGCAATTCATCGGCGGCTTCGGCGCCGGAGCTCTGTCGCTCAGCGTTGGCAGCGTAGCGGCGTTCGCGCAGGCGACCACGTGGCCCGAGCGCCCGATGCGCATCACCATCGGATTTCCGGCCGGCAGCGGCGCCGACATTCTCGGCCGCTACTTCACCACCAAGATTCAGGAACTGTCCGGCAAGCCGGTGCTCGTCGAGAACAAGCCGGGCGCCAACAGCAACATCGCGGCGGGCCTCGTGGCGACGTCGAAGCCCGACGGCTACAACATCCTGTTCATCGCCAGCTCGAACATGGCCGCCAACCCGTTCCTGTTCAAGTCGCTGCCGTTCGACACCGTGAAGGACTTCGCGCCCGCCGGCACGTTCGCGCAGATCGTGTTCGTGCTCGTCGTCAAGCCGGACTCCCCGTTCAACACGGTCGACGAACTCGTCAAGCACGTGAAGAGCAAGCCGCAGAACAAGTACGGCTATACGAACCAGACGGCGATCATGTCGACCGAGCTGTTCAAGTCGATGACGGGCGTCGAGGCCGTGGGCGTGTCCTACCGCACCGCGCCGGACGCCATGCCGGACGTGACCAACGGCACGCTCGATTTCATGATCATGGACGGCACGTTCGCCGCCGGCCAGATCCGCGCCGGGCGCCTCAAGCCGCTTGCGGTCACCACCTCCAAGCGCAGCCCGTCGTTCCCCGGCGTGCCGACCATGGAAGAAGCTGGCCTGAAGGGCTACGAGTTCGCGCCCTGGTGGGGCGTCTACTTCCCCAAGGGCACGCCCGAGCCGATCATCGCCAAGATGGAAGGCTGGCTCCAGCAGATCACCAAGGACCCGGAAACGGCGAAGTTTCTTGAGACCGTGGGCGCCATCGTGAACAACGACACCGCCAAGGAGGCGGACGCCCGCCTGCTCGTCGAGATCAAGAAGATGGGGCCGATCATCAAGTCCGCCGGCATCGAGCCGCAATAACGCACCTCGTTTCGTCGCTCCTGAACCCGGATGCGCCCGCGCGTCCGGGTTTTTTATTTGTGCAGCCGAGCGCGCCCTTTAGGCGCCGCGGCGCTTGTCAGCCCGACAGGGGCGCCCCATGACCAAGGCGTTCCATCGTGAACGCCGGAGCCAGCATGGACGCCCAAGCACACCCAGAGTCCGCGCCCTTCGACACGGACCAGATGAAGCCGCGCGACGTGCGGGCGATCATGTTCGGCCTGATGACGGCCATGATGCTCGCGGCGCTCGACACGACGATCATTTCGCCCGCCATGCCCACCATCGGGCGCGACCTCGGCGACATCGGCAACCTGCCGTGGATCGTGACGGCTTACCTGCTCGTCTCCACCGCGCTCACGCCCCTTTACGGGAAGGTGGCGGACATTCGCGGACGGCGCGTCGTCATCATGTTCGCCGTGGGCGTGTTCCTTCTGGGCTCGCTCGCCTGCGCACTGGCGCCCAACATGCTGGCGCTGGCGCTCGCGCGCGGTTTGCAGGGCGTGGGCGGCGCCGGCGTCTTCGCGATGAGCCAGACGATCATCGGCGACATCGTGCCGCCCAAGGAGCGGCCCAAGTATCAGGTCTACACGTCCGCCGTGTGGATGATCGCCAACATCGCCGGGCCGGTCCTGGGCGGCGTGTTCGCCGAATACACCCACTGGTCGATGATCTTCTGGATCAACCTGCCGATCGGCGCCGTGGCGCTCCTGATGCTGAACGGACGGCTCAAGCTCATCCCGCGCCACGAGCGCCCGCATGCGCTCGACATTCCCGGCACCGTGATGATGATCGTGGCCTCGACGCTGCTGCTGCTGGCGCTGAGCTGGGGCGGCGTGCGCCATCCCTGGCTTTCGGCTTCCAGCCTTGGGTTGTTCGCAGGGGCGGCCGTCGCGTGGGCGCTGGTGATCTGGCGGCAGAAGACGGCGGCCGAGCCGCTGATTCCCCTCACGGTGCTGGCGAACCCGGTGGTGCGCTCGGGCGCGCTGACCATGTTCTTCGCCATGGCGAGCTACGTGGCGCTGACGATCTATCTGCCAATCTATCTCCAGACGCTTGGGCGCCTCAGCGTCAGCGCGTCCGGGCTGGCGCTGATCCCGCTGCTCGTCTTTACCTCGTTCGGCGCCGCCGCAGCCGCGCGATCGATGCACAAGACGCCCCGCTACAAGCGGCTGCCGATGGCGGGCCTCGTCATATCGGCGCTCGCGCTCGTCGCGATGGCGGCGTGGCCGCAGATGCCCGTCTGGGCGGCGCTCGTTGCCACGACGCTGATCAGCCTTGGCATCGGGGCGCTGTTTCCCGTCATCAACGTCGCCATGCAGGCCGCCACGCCGCGCCACGAGTTGGGCACGACGACGGCGCTCCTGTTTTTCCTGCGCTCGCTGGGCGCCGCCATCATGGTGGCGGTGTACGGCGCCATCCTGCTGGGCGGCGGCGGCGGCGCGGAGGCGATCTCCTCCCACCGCGCCGCAGGGGTGGACGCGTCGGGCCTGCCGGACCGGTTCTCGCTGATGTTCGCGCTGGGCGCGGCGGGCTTTGCGGTCGCGGCGTGGTTCTTCTGGATGCTCGAGGAGCGCCCGCTGTTCGGCCCGGAAGCCGCCTCGGGGTAGGCGAGTTCCGTCATGCGTCGCCAGGCGGGGATAGACGGGGATCCAGCGTGCGGCCTGTCGTGACGGGCGCCTTCGCTATCAAGACGTCGCTCTACTTCGCCAGAACGAAGCGCACGGCGGTCGAGCGTCATCCCGGCGAAGGCCGGGACCCACGGCAGGCAGCGAGCGCGCGGCCTGCCGTGGATGGTCGCCTTCGCGACGATGACGACGCTCAACTTCGCCAGAACGAAGCGCATCGCCCGCCAAGCGTCATCCCGGCGAAGCCCGGGGCCCACGGCAGGCAGCGAGCGCGCGGCCTGCCGTGGGCGGGCGCCTTCGCGACCATGACGGCGCTCTACTTTTTCAGAATGAAACGTACGCCAGCCGGGCGTCATCCCGCTCGAACATAAAAAAGGCCCCGCGAGGGGCCTTTTTCTCGTCATGTCGCGGCGCGATTACTCGCCGCTGATCTGGGCCTTGGCGCGGGACCACCAGCCCTGGCGCTTCTGCGCGGGGGGCGCTGCTTCCGGCAGGGGCTCGGGGGCGCGGACGGGCGCGGGTGCGGGCTGCGGCTCGGGAGCGGCTTGCTCGGGGGCCTGCAGCACGGGCGCGGGCTGCTGCTCGGCCACAGGTTCGGGAGCCGCCTGAGCGGGCTCGGGAGCCGTCGGGGCGGGCAGGGGCTGCGCGGCCTCGAAGGCGAACGACGGAGCCGACTCGGCGGGTGCGGTTTCCCTCGGCTGCTCGGCGACGGGTTCGGCATGCGCCGCAGGCTGGTCGATCTGCGAGAGATCGACGACCTCAGGCTGCGCCTCGGCCCCCGGCTGCACGAAGTCCGGATCGGCGTGGTCCGGCGAGCGGACCCACGAACCGTACGGCGAGCGGAAGCCCGGCTGGGCGGCGTGATCGCCCTCGGGGCGTTCGCCGCGTCCGCCGCGTCCACGGCGGGGGCGGCGGCGCTTGCGGCCTTCGCCGGACTCGCCTTCAGCGAGAACGTCCTCGCCTTCCTTCTCGGCCTGCGCGTCGTCCACTTCTCCATCGGAGAGCGGCGCCAGCGCAAGTCCGGGAATGTCGCCGCCGAGCTGGGCGAGCGCTTCGTCGGACGGCTGGGGCGCATCGGGGTCGATGCCGGACGAATCCCGGTCGCGGCCGCGACGGCGACGACGGCGGCGGCGCTTGCGGCCATCGGCGCTCGCGTCCTCGGACGACGCGGAGGCGGTCTCCTCGTCGGCGTCCTCCTCCGATTCCTCGGACTCGGTCTCCTCGGCGTCTTCCTCGGGCTCGGGCGCGCGGGCGATCGAATCAAGCCGCACCAGACCCTGCTTGGGAGCCGCCGGGGGCGCGGAGGCGAGGTCGCCATGCTCGAGCGCGTGATAGACGGAGCCCGTCAGCGTGTCGTCGGCCTCGATCGTCAGGGTGACGCCGAACCGCTCCTCGATGTCGCGCAGGTGGGCGCGCTTCTGGTTGAGGATGTAGAGCGCCACCACGGTGCGCGTGCGCACGGTGAGATTGTACTGGGCGTTGCGGATCAGCGCGTCCTCGATCACCCGCAGGATGTGCAGGGCGATGGAGGCGGTGGAGCGCACGGTGCCGGCGCCGCTGCAATGCGGGCAGACGACGCTGGAGCCTTCCAGCACCCCGGTGCGCATGCGCTGGCGCGACATTTCCAGCAGGCCGAAGTGCGAGATGCGGCCGACCTGGATGCGCGCGCGGTCGTTCTTGAGCGCTTCCTTGAGGCGGCGCTCGACGGCGCGGTTGTTGCGGTTCTCCTCCATGTCGATGAAGTCGACCACGATGAGGCCCGCAAGGTCGCGCAGGCGCAACTGGCGCGCCACTTCGTCCGAAGCTTCAAGGTTCGTGCGAAGCGCGGTGTCCTCGATGTTGTGCTCGCGGGTCGAGCGCCCGGAGTTCACGTCGATGGCCACGAGGGCTTCGGTCTGGTTGATGACGATGTAGCCGCCGGACTTCAGGGTGACCTGCGCCGAGAACATGGCGTCGAGCTGCGCCTCCACGCCCATGCGGGCGAAGAGCGGCTGCGTCTCGCGCCACGGCTTCACGTTCTTCACGTGGCTGGGCATGAGCATGCCCATGTAGGCGGAGGCCTCCTTGTAGGCCTCGTCGCCCGCGACCACGACCTCGTCGATCTCCTTGCCGTAGAGATCGCGGATGGAGCGCTTGATGAGCGAGCCTTCCTCGTACACCAGCGTGGGCGCTGAGGATTGCAGCGTGAGTTCGCGCACGCTTTCCCACATACGCAGCAGATATTCGAAGTCGCGGCGCACTTCCTGCTTGGTGCGCGAGGCGCCGGCGGTGCGCAGGATGACGCCCATGCCCTCGGGCACTTCGAGCTCCTGGGCGATTTCCTTCAGGCGCTTGCGGTCCTCGCCGTCGGTGATCTTGCGGGAGATGCCGCCGCCGCGCGCGGTGTTGGGCATCAGCACCGAATAACGGCCGGCGAGCGACAGATAGGTGGTCAGGGCCGCGCCCTTGTTGCCGCGCTCTTCCTTCACGACCTGCACGAGCAGGATCTGACGGCGGCGGATGACCTCCTGGATCTTGTACTGGCGGCGGGGGCGGCCGGAGCGGGCGGGCATCTCTTCGATGT
>JAQGJX010000044.1 GCA_028290405.1 Hyphomicrobiales bacterium | reverse complement strand
GAGCAGCTATGAGACGCTCCCATGACTAACGTCACCAAAGCAGACTTGCGCAGATCAGCAACCGCGACAACTGCAGTGGGAGCTCATAGCGGGACTCTTGAGGCATGCGTCAGATGGGTTTTGGAGCACCCTGACGGTCAAGCTGCTCATACTTACGTTACAGTTTCCGGCGAGTGCGGCGTTGAAGTGCTCGACATGAACGCCATACGCGCTTTAGGGCGAAAGCTCACGCAGCATAAGCTTGGCTGTGAATAACATTTTGGCAGAACGAACCCAAGACGATCGGGCAATTCGCCGAAGAGGGGCGTGCATCTCAGGTTCATTGTCGCCCAAGGCAAGCTTCCGGCCATAGGCGCCCGCATCGTCTTGCATTACCATAAGGGCAGAGGACGCACCCCGGCTTCGCGCGCCGGCTGAGATCACGCGTCCGCCGACAGGGAGCATTCGATGTCCGCCAGCCCGTTTCTGCGCAACCAATGGTATGTCGCGGCCGTGCCCTCGGAGGTCGCCACCGCAAAGCCCTTGCGGCGCACCATCTGCAACGAGCCCATCGTGCTGTTTCGCGGCGAGGACGGAATCGTTGGCGCGCTCACGGATCGTTGCCCGCACCGCATGGCGCCGCTGTCGTCGGGCGAGGTGAACGGCGACACGATGCAGTGCGGCTACCACGGCATCCGCTTCAATCGCGACGGCTCGTGCGCGCATGTGCCGGGCGATCTTCCTGCGCCGCGCAATTTCCGCGCGCGCAGCTTCCCGGTGGTGGAGAAGCACGGCTTCATCTTCCTGTGGATGGGCGACAAGGCCGCCGATCCGGCGCTGATTCCCGATTTCCATGAGAACGACGATCCCGCCTGGGCGTCCGTCCCGGGCTATCTGCACATCGCGTGCAATTACGAACTCATGGTCGACAACATCCTCGACCTCACCCATGTGGTGTTCGTGCACAAGACCACGCTGGCGGGCGGCGGCGTCACGGAAACGCCTCTGCAAGTGGAGGTGGAGGGCGACCGCATCGTCGCCAAGCGCATCATGCACAACGTCGACACGGCGCCCATCTATCGCGCGGCGCGCGGCCTCAACGGCAAGATAGACCGCTGGCAGATGTTCGAATACCAGCCGCCCATGTATGTGCGCATTGTCCTGGGCGCGCGCGAGGCGGGCAGCGACACGCCCATCGGCGAGCCTGTGCACGTGGTGCTGAACAGCTTCACGCCCGAAACCGACAAGTCGATCCATTACTTCTGGACGACCGCGCGGCCCTGGGCCATCGACGACCCCAAGGTGAGCCAGCTTTATCGCGAGATGATCGACCTTGCGTTCGCGGAGGACGCGGCCATCGTCGCGCAGCAGCAGGTCTATCTCGACACCGCGCCCCCCGGCGCCGGGTTCGTCAACTTCCCGTTCGACAGGGCGGGGCAGTCGGCGCGGCGCATCGTGCGCCGGTTGCTGGACGAAGAGGCCGCCGAGGGCGCGCGCACCGCGGCCGAATAAGGCGTTTCCTCAACGCTCGCGGCCCGCTTGTCGGGCGCGCGGGCGGCCGCTAGTCTTCCTGCAACGGCCTGCCCTGAAGGGCGAACGAGCCGACGAGGGAGCAAGCCCATGAACACGCCGCTGGCCGCGTCCACGCGCCTTTTATCCGCTGTCGCCTTCTCCGCTGCGCTCTTGGGTTTCGCGCCGCCCGCACCGGCGCAGGGGGCTGCGAACTTTCCCAGCCAGACGATCACCATCGTGGTGTCCTACGCGGCCGGCGGTCCGCCGGACGTTGCGGCGCGCATGATCGCACCGGCCATGTCCACCATTCTCGGCAAGCCTGTCGTGATCGAGAACCGCACCGGCGCCAGCACCGCCATCGGCACGCAGGCGGTGGCGCGCGCCGCGCCGGACGGCCACACGCTGCTGATGGCGGATTCGGCGCTGACCGTCGCGCCCAACATCCTCGCCAATCCCGGCTTCGATCCGCAGAAGGACTTTGCGCCCGTGGCGCCGCTGCTGCGCACCTACATGACGCTCGTGGTGCATCCGTCGGTGCCCGCCAAAAGCGTGCAGGAGCTGATCGCCTTCGCCAAGGGCAAGCCCGGCGAGCTGAAGTACGGCACGTCGGGCATCGGCACGCCGCCCTATCTGGGCGCGCTGGCGTTCATTCAGGCGACCGGGGTCGAGATGCTGCACGTGCCGTATCGCGGCGTGGCGCTGGCGTTGAACGACATGGTGGCGGGACATCTGTCGCTGGTGTTCGTGAGCCAGAGCACGGCGGCCTCGCAGGTGCAGGGCGGCGGCGCGCGGGTGCTGGGCGTGTTCGGCGAGAAGCGCCATGCGTCGCTGCCGGACGTGCCGACGTTCCGCGAGGTGGGGCTCGACACGCGCATCATGGACGAGGGGATCTGGTTCGGCATCGTCGCGCCGGCCGGAACGCCTCCCGCGATCGTCGACAAGCTGAACGCCGCCATCAACGCCGCCGTCTCGGAGCCCGCCACGAAGTCTCGATTGGCGGCCGCCGACTTCCACGTGAGCGGCGGATCCCCCGCAGACCTGCGCAAGACCATCGATGAAAACACCGTCTATTGGCGCGAGGCGTTCAAGCGGGCAGGGGTAATTCCGCAGTAGCGGTCAGCGCATCACGATGGCCAGGACGAACGCGAAAGCCGCCGCCATCGCCGACAGGGCCCAGACCTCGATGCGGGTCGAACCAAGCATATGCGCCTCCCTCGGGCGTCGCCCAGAGGCGCGCCGTTATGGTAAATGCATCATGAACGGAGAAGTTCCGCAAGCGCTCGAAGCCTGCCCGGGCGGCCTCCTGGCGAACGTGACCCCCAAAAAGAAAGGAGGCCGCTCAACAAGTGAGCGGCCCCAAGTCAAGGGAGGAAACGCCCAAGAGGGCATTTGCGGCGACAAGCGCCGCGAGGTCTTCAATAGTTCATTTCTGAACCAATTCAAGCGAAGAGTGCGCAGGCGCCTGAGGCGGGTTGACGCAGGCGCGGCCGCAGCGCATCCTCCGCCCACTCAGACAACGTGCCGAAGCGCCCGAGTCTGGGGAGGAAACCGTCCAAAGCGAGAAACGCATCTAGCGACTTCAAAAGCCCTGCTGGCCGACAGCGGGGCTTTTCTCTTTTTGCGCCGCGTCCGGCTTGTCCTTGTCCGGCCTCGCTCGCTATCATCGGCGCACAAAACACAATGAGGGTGGAAATGCTTCCCAGCGACATCGATCCGGACTCCCGCTGCCGCCTGCCGCTGCCGCGCCGCGAAGACCTCGACGAGGCGGGCCGGGCCATTTTCGACGGCTACACCGATCCCAAGGGCGGAACGATCCGCGGGCTGAAGGGCCCCGGCGGCATCCAGTTGCATTCGCCGCGCCTGTCGCAGGCCAACCGGCCCGTGAACAAGTACCTGCGGTTCGAATCCGGCCTCACCGAGCGCGAGCGCGAAGTCGCGATCCTCATCACGGCGCGCGAGGCCGACAGCCGGTTCGAGTGGGCCGCCCATGAGCCCGAAGCCCTGCGGGTGGGCGTGCCGAACGAGGTCGTGGAGGCCATCAAGCATCGCAAGCCGCTCGAGGGACTCGCGGACGAGGACAGCGTCATCATCCAGCTCGGCCGCGAGGCGTTCGGGAAACGGAAAGTTTCGTCCGAAACCTACGCCCGCGCGCTGCAGAGGTTCGGCGCCCCCAAGCTGGTGAACCTCGTCGCCCTGATGGGCAATTACGCCTCCACGGCGGCGCTGCTCACGGTTTTCGACATGCAGATCGACGAGGGCACGACGGCTCTGCTTCCGATCGACTGACGCTGAGAGCGGGCCTTGCGCAAGCATGGCCGCCAATAGTGTGACGATCTTGCTACGCCGATGCGATTACGCCGGGATTTCTGGCGCAATTGCATGGTTGCGATTCACTGCTGCAAGGCTTGCTGCTACGTTCCAGCGCAGAATCGCAGTCAGTGGAGAGATCGTCACATGCGACGCGCAGCGTCCACGGCCGCCATCGCCGCCCTCCTGGCGCTGGCCGCCGCCTCACCGTCCGCCGCACAGGACGAGGCGCGCGAGCGCCCGTCGCCCGAGTTCCGGCCTCGCGTGGGCCGGTTGATCGAGGGGCGTTGCGAGCGGCAGGGTTGTCCCTGGTTCAGCATCGAGAAGGCGGATTATATCGGGGCCAGCGAAAAGGGCTGGCTGATGCGCATCGACGCGCGCTGGTGGCGCTCGGACGATCCCAAGGGCAAGCGCGGCGCGCCGGACGACCGCAGCGTGCACGTCTTCTGCTCCAAGTCGGAGCCCGCGCTGATCGAGCGCGCCGGCGACGGATTCGAGGCGAAGATGCTGGCGCCCCTGGAGCGGGAGCCGGGGAGCGTCGAGGCCGAGAACGCGCTGATCTTCTACATGGCGGCCTGCCATTTCGCCGTGATGGCGGACGCCCGCGAGGTGTCGTCGCTGGCGCGCAAGCTCTCTTATGCGACGCCCGCCAAGACGGCGCTGGCGCCCCGCGCGCTGAAGGAGCCGAGCGAGGCGCTGCGCTGGTGAGGGCTGACGTTTCGCTCGCGGGCGCCGCCCGCTTGCTGCATTGTCGCAGGCGATTCACCGGGCCTGCCTCATGACCAAGATCATCCTCGTTCTTCTCGTCTGCGCCATGGCGTTCGTCATGCTGCGCATGGCGCTGAACAAGGCGGGGTTCAAGCGCACGCCCGTGAAGAACGAGGCGATGGCGCAGTTGAAGAAAGAGCTGAACATCCTGCTCTGGATTCCGCCCATCCTGATCGGCGTCGGCGGGCTCTACGCCATCGGCACGGCGATCTGGCGGCAGTTCGGATAGGCCGCTCGCCACGCAACCTTGTGCTCGGGCGGCAAACCCGTGGACGACTCAAGGCCCGGGCTGGCCTCGCGCGCCCCGGTATGGGAAGCCTCGTGCCGCGCCTGCGAATCGATGACCGTGGCTGTTTCCGCGAGGCTGATTTTAAATGAAGGTCGAAGTCGAGCTCGGGACCATAGCCGAGCGGGGCGAGAGCGCGCCCGCGCTGATCGATATCGAGGAATTGCTCGCCACCCGCCTGCTGGTGCAGGGCAATTCCGGCTCAGGCAAATCGCATCTTCTGCGGCGGCTGATCGAGAAGAGCGCTCCTCACGTCCAGCAGACCATCATCGACCCCGAGGGCGACTTCGTCAGCCTCTCCGAGCGCTTCGGACATCTGGTGATCGACGCCGACCGGGGCGAGGCGGACCTTCAGGCCATCGGCGAGCGCATTCGCCAGAGCCGCGTCTCCTGCGTGCTCAACCTCGAAAACCTCGACGCCGAACTACAGTTGCGCGCCGCTGGCGTGTTCCTCAACGCGCTTTTCGACGCGGAGCGGGAGTATTGGTATCCCATGCTCGTGGTGGTGGACGAGGCGCAGCTCTTTGCGCCCGCCGCCGCCGGCGAGATCTCCGACGAGGCGCGCAAGATTTCGCTCGGCGCGATGACCAACCTGATGTGCCGCGGACGCAAGCGCGGGCTGGCGGGCGTCATCGCCACCCAGCGCCTCGCCAAGCTCGCCAAGAACGTCGCCGCCGAGGCGTCCAACTTCCTCATGGGCCGTACGTTTCTGGATATCGACATGCAGCGCGCAGCCGACCTGCTCGGCCTCGAGCGGCGGCAGGCGGAGGTGTTCCGCGAGCTCGAACGGGGACGGTTCGTGGCCTTGGGCCCGGCGTTGTCGCGCAGGCCGTTGCAAATCCGCGTCGGCTCCGTCGAGACCGTTGCGCGCGGCTCGACGCCCGGCCTCACGCCGCCGCCCGCGCCCCCCACGGACGACGCGCGCGAATTCATCCTCGCTTCGGCGCCGGTCGCCAGCGCCCGACCCGCCGGGCCGCGCCGTCCCGCCAATCCGCCGTCCTCGACCGACGAGGTGCTGGCGGAAGTGGCGCGCGCGCGCTGTTCGGAGGACGCGAGCGTCGAAGCCGCGCCCGCCATGCCGGACGGCGAGCGCGAGGCCGCCTTCGCCCAGATCCTCAGCCAGATCATGTCGGAGCCGGACGCCGTGTTCCGGCAGGAAGCGGTGCTCTACCAGGACTTTCTCGTCCATTGCCGGATCAGGCGCCTGGGCGGTCCGCAGCTCGATCTCGGCGGGTTCCGCAAGCGCATCCCTCTGGCGCGCGCGGGCGTTGACCCGGAGATCATCGCCGGGGACGAGTGGGGGCGGGTCGCGGCTGTCGCGGACGACATGGCCGAGGAATTGAGGCCGGTCTATTACCTGCTCGCGCGCGCCGCCATGAAGCGCCTTGCGTGCCCATCGGACATGGACCTTGCGCGCGTGTGCGCCAGCCATTCCCCCGGGCGCGGGCGCTCGCGCCTTCAGGCGCTGGAGCAGGGCACGTTCATCGCCATCCGCAAGGACATGCGGGGCAAGCGGATCGTCGTCTTGCCGGATCTTGGATGGGAAACCGCCGCAGGCGACCCCGCGGCGCCCGCGGGGCAGTTCCTGGACGAAGCCGAGATCGCCCCCGAGAGGCTGGCCGTCTAGAACCGCCGCGCCATCGGAACCGGCGCCGAAGGCCTTGGTTGTTCCTCGTCTCAACGAGGGCGGTCCCATGAATTCGAGTTCGGAAACGTCACGGTCGCTTTGGATGGCGACCGCGACCGTGCGCACGGCGCCAACCCTCGACGCCAGCCTGCAGGTGGACGCGGTGATCGTCGGCGCGGGCATCGCGGGCCTGTCGGTCGCCTATGAACTGAGCCGCGCCGGTCGCCGCGTCGCCGTGCTGGACCGGGGCCCGCTGGGCGGCGGGATGACGGCGCGCACCACGGCGCATCTCGCGTCGGCCTTCGACGACTACTTTTACGAATACGTCCGGCTGAGGGGCGAGCGCGAGGCGCGGGCCTATTTCCAGAGCCAGTCGGCGGCGATCAGCCGAATCGAATCCATCCAGCAGGACGAGGGGATCGACTGCGATTTCGCCCGCGTGGACGGCTACCTCTCCCTGGCGCCGGGCTGCGACCCGCGCATTCTGGAACGCGAGTTCGCCGCCTGCCAGCAGATCGGCTTCGTGGAAGCGGAATGGGCGCACCGCTCGCCGCTGCCGGGCGGCGAGGGCATGCCGGCGCTGCGCTTTCGCAACCAGGGCCGTTTCCACCCGCTGAAGTATCTGGACGGCCTCGTGGGCGCCATCGAGGCGCGCGGCGGCAGGCTGTTCGCCGAGACGGCGGTGGTGGGCGTCGAGGAAAAGGGCGGCGAAGTGGTGGTGTCGACCACGTCGGGACATACCGTGCGCGCCGGCGCCGCCATCGTCGCCACCAACTCGCCGGTGAACGACTGGCTCGCCATGCACACCAAGCAGGCGCCGTATCGCACCTACGCCATCGCGGCGCGGGCGCAGGACGGGGTGATGGAGGACGCGCTGTTCTGGGACACGCTGGATCCCTATCACTACGTGCGCCTGCACCCTTCTAGCGATGGGGGCGGGCCGTGGGTGATCGTCGGCGGCGAGGACCACAAGACCGGCGAAGCGAACGATTTCGAGGCGCGCTTCGGCGCTCTGGAGGCGTGGATGCGCCGGCATCTGCCCGGCGCGCGCGCCGTGGAGCACCGCTGGTCCGGCCAGGTGATGGAGCCGGTGGACCTTGCGCCTTTCATCGGGCTGAACCCGGGCGACAAGCACGTGTTCATCGCGACGGGCGATTCCGGGGAGGGGATCACCACCGGCGTGGTGGCCGGCATGCTGCTCAGCGACCTCGCGCAGGGCAAGCCGAACGACTGGGAGCAGGCCTACAGGCCGGGGCGCAAGACCCTGCGGGCGCTCGGCGCGTTCCTTTCAGAGAACGCCACCGTGGCGACCAATTTCACCGAGTACGTGCGGCCCGGCGCCATCTCGTCGCTGGACGACCTGAAGCCCGGTGAGGGCGCCGTGCTGCGCGACAGCGGCAAGAAGGTCGCGGCCTATCGCGACGCGGGCGGATCGCTGCACTTGCGCTCTGCGGTCTGCTCGCACGCCGGCTGCATCGTGCACTGGAACGCGCTGGAGACCTGCTGGGACTGCCCGTGCCATGGCTCCCATTTCGACGTGGACGGCCAGCCTTTGCACGGACCGGCGATCTACCCGCTCGCAGAGCACAAGCAGGGGAGATGAGGGGTTCGTACGTGACGCTCTCCTAGTCGGCCAGCAAATCCCGCAGCGTCTCGTCGGTCGTGCGCACGTCGCCGAAGCTCTGGTAGAACGACGTCAGGCCCGCCATGTGGTCTTCCGGATAGCGGGCGCCGTTGGCGTCGCTCACCATGGCGACCTTGTAGTCCAGCATCATGGCGTCGCGGGCGGCGCTCTCGCAGCACATGTTGGTGGCCGTTCCGGCGACGATGAGGTTTTCGATCCCGCGCGGGCGCAGCACGTCCTCGATGTTCGAGGCGCCGGCGACGAACGGGCTGAAGCGGCTCTTGTGGACGATGGCGTCGCCGTCGCGGATGTCGAGATCGGCGTGGAATTCATGGCCCTTGTGGCCGGGCGAGAGCTGGTCGCGGTGGTTGGCGCCCTTGTCGGGGGTGAAGAAGCAATCGTGGTACAGTGCCCAGCGGCTTTCGCCCGCTTCGCCCGCGCTCATGCCGACCCACACGACGAGGCCGCCCTTTTCGCGCAGCGCCTGCGCGATGCGGTTGATGTTCGGGATGATGCCGACCACCGAGGCGATCTCGCCCACGTAGAAGTTCTGCATGTCGATGACCAGCAGGGCCGTCCTGGCGGGTTCGAACCGGTCGAACACCGGGAGCCGGCCGCGCTTGGCCATCACGCGGTCGATGACGTATTGCGGAAAGCCGTAAGGGTTGCTCATGTGCGGACTCGCTGTGGCGCGGGGCGTTGCGCCCTATATATCCCTGCTGGAAGGCCGATGCACTGGACGAGCGCCCGATGACCGCAAGCGCCTATGCGCTGGGAAACGCCCGCAGGGGACCAGAATATCGCGACGCGCTGGCGCGCATCCGCGAGTGGGTGCGCGCGCGCTTCAAGCTGGACGCGGACGACGTGGTGACGGCGAACGAGATCGAGTGCAGCCTGCCGGGCTGCCCGCCGCTGGAGACCGTGATCGCGTTCTGGACCGCGGACGGGCAGCGCCGCCACTACAAGATATTCAAGCCCGCCAGCGAGGTGCTCGAGGACGACCTGCCGCCTTCCTGGATGAAGGACGCGCTGATCGTCGTCGAGGGGTTCGAGTGCTCGTGCTGCTGAGGCCGCGCCCCTAGGCCTGCTCGCCGCGATAATAGGCTACCACTTCGCCCGTGAGCTTGATCGTCAGCGGATTGCCCTTGCGGTCCTTGGCGGCGCCGGCGGCGACGCGGATCCAGCCCTCGCTGATGCAATATTCTTCAACGTTGGTCTTTTCGACCCCGTTGAAGCGGATGCCGACGTCGCGGGACAGAACGGCCTCGTCGTAGAACTCGCTGCGGGGATTGGTGGAAAGCCGGTCGGGAAGCGTGTCGGACATGAAAAACCCGGTCAAAATGTTGAATCGCCTCTCCTTAGCACGCAGGCGAAAGGCGCGACAAACCGGGGATTGCGCCTCTTCCGCCCCGGCGAGCTTTCGCCTACAAAAGCGCAACCTCAAGATCCCCAGGAGAGAAGCGCGCCATGTCCCTGCCGAAGCTGAAGACCGTCACCCGCACCCAGGGCAACAACCGCGCGCTGAAGGACGGCCGCGTCAAGCCGCAGACGTTCGAGTTCGATTTCGTCGAGGTCGAGCCGCTCATCGCCGGTTTCCGCCGCATGGTCCGCGCCAGCGAGTTCGACATTTGCGAGATGGCGATCACGACTTACGTGTGCGCCAGGGAGCACGGCAAGCCGATGACGGCGATCGCGGTTCCTCTGGTGCGCGCGTTCCACCACGGGGCGATCCTCGTGAACCGCAGTGCGGGCGTGACTTCGCCGAAGGACCTTGAAGGCAAGCGCGTCGGCGTCAACCGGGGCTACACGGTGACGACGGGCGTGTGGGCGCGCGGCATCCTTGAAAAGGAATATGGCGTCGACCTGTCCAAGATCACCTGGGTGCTGTCGGGCGACGAGCATGTGGCGGAATACAAGGCGCCCGGCAACGTCGTGCCGATCGAGGCGGGCAAGAAGATGGAGGACATGCTGGCCTCCGGCGAGCTCGCCGCCGCCATCGGGGTGGACGTGAAGCATCCCGACGTCGCGCCGCTGATTCCCAACGCGATGGACGCTGGCCTCGCGGCCATGAAGCGCGACGGGCATTATCCGATCAACCATCTCGTGGTCATCCGGGACGAGTTGATCGCGAAGCACCCGGGCCTCGCCACGGACGTGTTCAACGCCTTCGCGCAGTCCAAGCGGCTGTACGTGGAGGAGTTGAAGGCGGGCGCCATCGAGAACCCCGACGCGGCCGACAAGCTGCACCAGCGCGTGATGGAGATCGGCGGCGACCCGCTGCCCTATGGCGTGGAGCCCAACCGCAAGACGTTCGAAACGCTGATCGCCCATGCGATGAGCCAGGGCATCATCACCAAGCCCGTGACGGTCGACGACCTGTTCGCGAAGGAAACCCTTGGCCTGGTGGGTTGACCGCCATGGCCGACATCGTCCCAACCTACCGGCTCACCCATGAGGCGAGCCTGAAGATGATCGCCGCAGGCGTGAAGAAAGCCGACGAGATCGGCGTGAAAATCAGCCTGGCGGTGTCGGACCGCTCGTGCCAGCTGATCGGCTTCCTGATGATGGACGGCGCGCGCGTGTTCTCCGGGCGCGCCACCATCAAGAAGGCGCTCACCTCGGCCTCGCAGGGGCTGGCGAGCGGCTACGCCAAGCCGGAGGACGCGGTCAGCATGCAAATCCGCATGGACGGCGACTTCACCAACGTGCGCGGCGGCTTTCCGATCATCTACAAGGGCCACGTCATCGGCGGCGTGGCGGCCGGCGGCGCGCACCAGGACGAGGACGTCGCGGTGGCGCAGGCCGCGCTGGCGGCGCTGGAGCTGGAATAGCGTTATTCGAACAGTTCCGCGCGCGGCGTTTGCCGCGCGTGGAGCACGGCGCGCACCAGAATGAATCCGCCTTCGTCGGTGAAGTAGATGACGTGGGACTGGAAGCGCAAGCGCCTGAGCCCAGGCATCAGCTCTGCGGCCGACGCCCCTGCTTTGGGGAATTCCGCTATGAGGCTGAAGGACTTCTCCAAGCCGGCCGAATACGCCTCCGCCTCATAACGGCCGAATGTCTTGTCGCCGAAAAGGTAGATATCAATGAGGTTGGCGCGAGCGTGCGCCGAAATGCGATACCTACCCACGTCGGGAATTGGCTATTTCACGCGCCTCGCCGAGAATGTCTTCCATGGTCGAGCCTGAGTCGCGCGCACAATCTGGGTGCGCAAGCATTTCCTGCAACAAGCGCACCTGTTCGTCACGCGGGAGGCTTTCCCACGCGGCGATTTCCTCAGAGGTGGGAGTGGCCGAGGGGCGGACGGGTGCGATGGCTGCGTCAATCCTGCTCATGGGTAAAATATAGCGCACCTGCCGGCCGCCGAAAAGGGACGCGCGGGCCCGCTGCTCTCGCAACGCCATTCCCGCCATGTTCTGAGGTTACCGCCGGGGGGGCGGTGACGCCCACGCCTCAATCGTGCTTTTGCAAAAACTCCAGCACGCGCGCCTGCGCGGCGTCGCGCGTCTGGGCGTCGACCGGAACGTCCCAATACTCAGAGTTGGGCAGGCATTCCTGGAAATACCGCGCCGCCGAGGTGGCGTGGGCGGCGTCATTGCCCGGCACGATCAGGGCGGGCGCTTCCACTTGCATCAGGTCTTCCGGCTCGGGGCCCGGCGCGGTGTCGCGGTCGAACAGGGTGCGGGCCATACCGGCGACGGTGAGCTTGTAGCGCTCGACGTCCATGGCGCGAAAACGCTGCGCGAAGCCCGCGTCCGACTTGATGACCGCCGCCCAGGGTCCGCCGCGCGGGTCCGCGTTGAACGGCTTGCCGTCGCGCTGGACGAGATCGACCACGCCTTGCAGGCCTTCGCGCTGCACGAAGCCCAGGTGTTCGGCGAAGCGCAGATGGCTGGACAGGCGATATTTCGCCCCGCCCACCGGCCACCACAGCACCATGGCGGCGACGCGCGCGGGATGCGCGGCGGCGAAGGACGCCACGGGCGAACAGCCCATGCAGCCGCCCATGAGGTGCGCGCGCGCGATCCCCAGATGATCCAGCAGGCCGGCCGCCTGGACGACGAAATGATCCAGCGTCACCCGCTCCACGCGGCCGCCCGACTGGCCGCATTCGCGCCGGTCGAACGCGATGCAGGCGTAGCGCTGGGACAGCCATTCGAGCGGCTTCACTTTCGCGTAGACGCCCAGCGCCGACCATTGCTCCACCACGGCGTTGAAGCCGCCGGGCGAAAACAGCAGCAGCGGCGGGCCGGAGCCGGTGACTTCGTAGCGCGTGCGAACGCCGTCGATCTCAACGAAAGCCATGGCCTCAGCCCTTGATCTGCTTGCCGGCGCGCGCGTCAGCCACCAGCGCCGCGAAGGCGTCGATGGTCGCTTGGGCGGTGTTGAAATAGGTGTCGGTCTTCGATCCGATCCACTTCTCTCCATAGCCCAGCACGGTCTGGGCGAGGCGCACGCGCCCGTCGAGCCAGGGCCCGCCGCCAAAGCCGCCGATGCAGGGGATTTTCACCGCCTTCGTCACGGCCTCGCCGGCCACAGGGCCGCTGTTGGTGAAGTCGAGCGCCACGGCGCCCGCTTCTTCAAGCATCAGCCCTTCCTCGACGAGTTTGGCGGCCGCCTCCGAGGTCGCGAGCGCGGCGGCGGAGTTCTGCGACGAGTAGGGAATGCCGTACTTCAGCGCCGTCTGGGGCGTGAGGCCGAACTGCGCGAAGACCGGAATGCCGGCCTGCGTCATGGCGCGCACCGCCTCGGGGAAGTTGGCGGCGGCGTCGAGCTTGATCATGTCGGCCCCGCCTTCCTTGACGATGCGCACGGCCGCCTTCATGGCGCTCGAGAGGCCTTCCTGAAGGGGGCCGTAGGGCATGTCGCAGGAGACGACCATGCGCTCCGTGGCGCGGCGCACGGCCTTGCAGCAGACGAGGATTTCATCGAGCGAGACCTCCAGCGGATTGGCGTGGCCCCACAGGTTGGCGCCCACGGAATCGCCCACCGACACGAAGTCGACGCCCGCCCGGTCCGCGAACTTCGTGGTGGGGTAGTCCCACGCCACGACGCCGATGCTCTTTCGGCCATCGCGCTTCA